>JBBQDF010000006.1:0-15746 GCA_038319475.1 Thermoanaerobaculia bacterium | reverse complement strand
CCTGATCGTCATCGGATCGCCCCGGCGGTGGAGGGAGGCGCTTTCCCACCGCTCCACTTCCCGCTCCCAGCCCGGCGCGGAGAGCTCGGCGTCGAAGCGGTCGAGCAGCGCCTGCATGAGGGGCGCGAGCGGCGCCGGCCGACCCGACTCCTGCTCGACGGTGGTCGCGTTCTCGATTCCGACCGAGTCGGCGGACCCGACCGCGTTCAAGCCGAGGCCGACCGCGACGTACGTCTCGTCCCCCTGCGTGCGCGACTCGGTCAGAACGCCCGCTAGCTTGCGGCCTCGGGCGTAAACGTCGTTCGGCCACTTGAGAGACGCCTCGACTCCTGCGTGCTCCGCGAGAACGTCCCGCACCCAGCGGCCGACGGCGATCGGGACGAGAGACATCGGCTCGCCCTCGCCGACGCGCCGGATGACGGTCAGGTAGAGCCCGCGCCCCGGCTCGGCGACCCACCGGCCCTTGCGTCCTCTGGCGGCGGTCTGCCCTTCCCCGACCAGGACCGTGGCCGGAAGCTCCTGTTCCTCCGAGAAATAGAGCTCGACGATCTCGCGGGCGAGGTCGTTGGACGAGCTGACCGCGTGGACGACGGCGAGGTTCTGGAGTGTCCGCCAGCGGCGGGGATCGAGCGTGCCCCCGGCGAATGAGATCACGACCGGCCCGCCGACAGCGCGGCGCGGCGCTCCTCGAGCTCGGTCAAACGGCGGCGCGTCTTCTCGACGACCGCGGGCGGCGCCTTGTCGATGAAGGACGGGTTGCGCATCTTCGCCGAGAGCCCCTCGTATTCCGCCTCGATCTCGGCGAGAGCCTTGTCCGTCCGCGCCCCGCCGGACTCGGCGGACGCCTCCTTCACGCGGAGACCGATCGAGAGGCCGGCAACCACGTCCCGGAAGGCCGACGCCGGAGGGGCCTCGAAGAGGACCTCCGGGATCCGACCCAGGTGCCGAAGCAGCGGAGCGACCGACGGGATCCTCGCGGCGAGCTCGCGATCCGGGGATTCCGGCGAGACCCAGAGCTCGACGGGCTCCGTCGGAGTCGTCCCCCGCTCGCCCCGGTAGTTCCGCACCCGGGTGACGAGCGCGCGCACGGCTTCGATCACGCGCTCGGCGTCGGATGCGGTCGGCACCCCTTCCCCGGTCGGGAACGGCGAGACGATGAGCGTGCCAGGGCGGCCTGTCGCCTTGTCCCAGATCTCTTCGGTCAGGAACGGCATGAAGGGATGGAGGAGAGCCAGCGAGTCGAGGAGGCAGCGCAGGAGGACCCCACGAAGGGACTCCCGCGCCTCATCGGTCCCCTCGCGGCCCGACAAAACGGGCTTCACCATCTCGAGGTACCCGTCACAGAGGTCGTGCCACACGAACGCGTAGATCGACGCGGCGGCTTCGTCGAAGCGGAACTCGGAAAGGTGTCGGTTGACGTCGCGTGCTGCGCCGGCGAGTCGCGACAGGATCCAGCGGTCCGGAAGCGAGAGCGGGCGGGTGCCGAGATCCTCGGGGACCTTCTGGCCCTCGAGCGAAGACAGGGTAAAGCGCGCCGCGTTCCAGAGCTTCGTGGCGAAGTTGCGCGATCCCGCCATGCGCCCGCGCTCGACGGAAACGGTCGCCCCCGACGACGCGGCGCTCGCGAGCGTGAAACGCACCGCGTCGGCGCCGAACTCCGCGATGGCCTCGAGCGGGTCGATCACGTTGCCCTTCGTCTTCGACATCTTCTCTCCGCCGATCCGCACCAGCCCGTGGAGATGGACCGTCGAGAAGGGCGCCTGCCCGGTGAAATGCAGCCCGGCCATGATCATCCGCGCCACCCAGAAGAACAGGATGTCGTATCCGGTGACGAGGACGTCCGTCGGATAGAAGTCGAGAAAGTCCGGCGTTTTTTCCGGCCACCCGAATACCGAAAACGGCCACAGCTGCGACGAAAACCAGGTGTCGAGGACGTCCGTGTCCTGCGCGAGCGGCGCGGATCCGCAGGTGGGGCATGCGGACGGGTCCTCTTCCGAAACGGTCACGTGCCCGTTTAAGCAGGTGAACGCGGGGATGCGATGCCCCCACCAGAGCTGCCGAGAAATGCACCAGTCGTGAATGTTCTTCATCCACTCGAAATACGTTTTCGTCCAGGACTCCGGCACGAACCGGATCGTTCCGTCTTCCACGGCGCGAATGGCGGGCCCCGCAAGTGGCGCGATCTTGACGAACCACTGCTCCGAAAGGTACGGCTCGATCACCGTGTCGCATCGCTGGCAATGGCCCACGGAGTTTCGATAGGGCTCGACAGAGAGTCGGTTTTCCTCGATCAGGCGGGCGACGATCCGCCTGCGCGCCTCGAACCGGTCGAGACCCGCGTACTCCCCCGCCTCCTCCGTCATCTTTCCGTTCGGGCCGATCACGACGACGGAGGACAGATCGTGCCGCTGACCCATCGCGAAGTCGTTCGCGTCGTGCGCCGGCGTGACCTTGACGACGCCGGTTCCGAACTCCCGGTTCACCAGAATCGCATCCGCGAGAATCGGGATCTCGCGGCCGACGATCGGCAAAGTAGCCGTGCGGCCCGCCAGGTTCGCGGTCCGCGGGTCTTCGGGATGAATCGCGAGCGCGGTGTCTCCGAGCATCGTTTCGGGGCGCGTCGTCGCCACGGTCGCGCCGTCCCGTACGCCGGCGACGTCGTACCGGATTTTGTAAAGCGACCCGTCCGTTTCGCGGTGGACGACCTCGAGGTCCGAGACGGCCGTTTCGCAGCGCGGGCACCAGTTGACGACGTAGCGGCCGCGATAGATGAGCCCCTCCTCGTAGAGCTTCACGAAGACGTGCCGGACGGCGCGCGAAAGGTCCGGGTCCATCGTGAAGCGTTCGCGCGTCCAGTCGAGCGAGCAGCCGAGCCTCTTCATCTGAGCCTGGATGGTGTCCTTCGCCTCGCTCTTCCAGGCCCATACGCGCTCGACGAACTTTTCGCGGCCGAGCTCGCGGCGGTCGATCCCCTGGCGGGCGAGCTGGCGCTCGAGCACCATCTGCGTCGCGATTCCCGCGTGGTCGGTGCCCGGGACCCAGAGGACGCGCATTCCGAGCATGCGCTTCCACCGCGCCAGGATGTCCTCGATCGTCCGGCCATACGCGTGGCCGATATGCAGTTTTCCCGTGACGTTCGGCGGCGGGATCACCATCACGAATCGCGGAGATCCGGGGACACCGGACGGCTGGAACCGGCCGTCGTTTTCCCAGACGGAGTACCAGCGCTCCTCGAACGAACCGGGTTCGAAGGTTTTCGGAAGCTTTCGACCGGTGTCGTCGGGCTCGGTCAGCAGAGGGTTTTCTGGCATAGACAGGATCGCGGGGCTTTCCTATATCGCAAAAGGCGTTGAAAGCGCTCTTTCCCTCCGGCGGAAACGGGGAGAAACTTCGCGCACTTTATCGTTAGCGCGGAGCGGTCGGGCCGAGGCGGGAGGCTTCGAGGCGGCATCTGGCACTTCCGCCGCCTGCGGCAGTGAGTCTTGCGGGATTGCCCGGCCCGGGTCGGGACGGGAGGGCTTCGAGGGAGTTTGCCGGCGTGGTCTCGGGTCAGCGACTGGTTTTGCCGGCACGGTCCTGGGTCAGCGAGGAGAGTTTACCGGCGTGATCTCGGGTCAGCGACTGGTTTTCAGCACATCTGGCCGCGCGTGGGGCGCGCGCGGCCAGATGTGGATCCGCGCGGTTCGGCGCGCTCCGCTCAGATGTGGATCCGCGCGGCCTGACGCGCTCCTATTCAACCCCGGCTTCGAGCTCCTTGATGCGTTGTTTGATGACCAGCTCGGCCATGTCGGGGATGACCTCCCACGCGATCTCGCGGACGATCCGGTCCGACAGCTTTTCGACGACGCGCGTGGCGAGCCGTTCGATCTGCTCCTCGCTCATGTCGCCGGCACTTCGGACGGAAGAGAGCATCTGCGTCAGTTCGGGGATGGACGACCGCTGCGCTAGCAGCTCAATCTCTCCGGGAACGGCGCCTGAGGGCGATCCGCCGGAAGGAGGCCCTTCAGCGAACCGGCTCTCCTCTTCCTCGTCCTCTTCTTCCTCGCCGGCGGCCGATGTCAGAGAGGCGTGGGGCTCGAAGGCCGTCTCTTGCGATGCGCTGCCCTCCGCGGGCCAGGGAGAGCGGTCCTCCGAGTCCGACCGTTCGGCGGCGGAGGGCGCGGCGGCTTCGTCGTCGACATCGAAGAGCACCTCCGCGTCGCGTGCCGAGATTTCCGTCGTCTGGGGCGGTCGAGCCGCGCGAGAGCCGAAGTCCGCCTCGTCGTGCATCGGGCCGCCAAACGGGACGAACCGGTCGCCGAAGGCGGGCTCCGGGCGGTCGAGCCGGCCCGAACGGTAGGCCTCGGCCCCGGGAGACTCCATCGCTGGCGACTCTCCGGCAAACTCCGGCTCGGTGCGCGCCGTCTCCAGGGCCGGGGCCGGCTCGGCCTCCTCGGCCTCCTCGGCCTCCTCGGCCGCAGCGGGCGACTGGAATCGTTCGGGCTCCCCGGCCTTGAAACCGGAAGGTTCCGCCCCGGCGGCCGCCGGGTACGCGTCTTCCCCGAGCCACTGCGGATCGCGAGCGGAGTCGCGCGGCGGCTCGGCGGGCGCAGCAGACGCCGCGGGCTCCAGGCTCGCGCCGAACCCGAAGCGGGGATGCGCCTTCTCGAAGGCCGCGATCGCGGAATCGACGTCGCCGCGGCCGTAGTCCTCCTCGAAGGGGTCGACACCCGCGCGCGAGGGCGCCACTCGAAGGGCCGGCGTGAAGTCGGCCTCGGCAAAACCCTCGTCGAAGGGGGCCTCTTCGGGCGGCGTCGGAACCCGGGCCTCCGGCGGCGGCGGCAGGGGCGGCACAACGATCGCCTCGGTCGTCAGAGCCCTCCCGGGATCGGTCTGGCGCTTCTCTCTGGGACGCTCGAGAAGCGCCTCCACCTGGGCGAGGAGCTGATGGGAATCGAACGGCTTCGACACGATCGCGTCGGCGCCGATACGCTCCGCGCGCTCCCGGTCGAAGGGCTCGAACGTGCCCGAGAGCAGGACGACCGGAATCCGCGCGGTAGCCGGATCGCCCTTGATCGCCTCGCATACCTCGTACCCGTTTTTTTCGGGCATCACCGCGTCCGCGAGAATCAGGTCGGGCCGGTCCTCGCGCACGCGCTCGAGCGCCCGCTGTCCATTGGAGACGCAGACGAGCTCGTAATCGCTGTCCGAAAAAGTCAGCTCGACGACCTTCTGGATCGTCAGGCTGTCGTCGGCCAGCAGGATCTTCTTAGCCATGGATTGAGGGGTTTTCATTCAAAAACTTACACGTCGTTCGGCGCTCTGTCAATGAAGAAGAGGCTCCCGCCCTGCCCGCGCGCGTTACGACGCGCCCCAGACCGCCCCGAGATACCGCCCCGGAGGGCGCCGGCCAATCGAGTCGGCGAGCGCGCGCGAAGCCGCCACGACGCCGGGGAGCGAAACGCCGGTTTCGATCCCGAGTCCTTCGAGGAGGTACAGGACATCCTCCGTGGCGACGTTTCCGGCCGCCCCCGGCGCGTAAGGACACCCGCCGATTCCCCCCGCCGCGCTATCGTAGATCGAGACGCCACACTGGAGGCCCGCGTAGACGTTGGCGAGCGCGGTGCCGCGCGTGTCGTGGAAATGGAGCGCGAGCACCCCGCGCGCGACGCCGGAATCGTAGAGCGTCTCGACGACGTCGTACACGCCGGCCGGTGTTGCGACCCCGATCGTGTCGCCAATCGAGATTTCGTCGACGCACAGGTCGAGCAGCTTGTGGACGACTTCGCGCACCGCTTCGGGAGAGATCGCCCCTTCGTAGGGGCATCCGAACGAAGTGGACACGTAGCCGCGCACCCGGATCTTTTCCTCCCGAGCGCGCGCCACGACCGGCCGGAATCGCTCGATTGACTCGTCCACGCCCGCCTGGATGTTGTGCTGATTGAAAGTTTCGGACGCGGCGGTAAAGACCGCCACCTCCCGGACTCCGGCTTCCATCGCGCGCTCGAGACCCTTCAGGTTCGGCACGAGCGCCGGGTAGCGGGTGCCGCTCGCTCGCCGGATCCCGCGATAGACCGCCGCCGTGTCGGCGAGCTGCGGGATGGCCTTCGGAGAGACGAACGAGCCGACCTCGATCGCCTTCAGCCCGGAATCAGTCAGGAGATCGACGAACCGGACGCGCGCCTCGACCGACAGGGTCTCGGGCTCGTTCTGCAGGCCGTCGCGAGGGCCCACCTCGTAGATCGAAACCCGCGAGGGCAGCATCGGCCGCCGGATCGCGCGCTCCTCCCAGGGTTCCATGGCGGCGAGGGTACCAAGAAAAGTCTCACGTCGTCAGGCAACGAACGTGAACACGAGCCCGTGAGGCGGGACGCGTCATGGTGAGGCGGACCAAACCGCGAAAGACCGAAACTTCAGGAACTACTCCCCGATCTCGGCGAGCGCCACGCCGGCCTCGACGAGATCACCCTCCGCGAATGCCAGCCGGACCAGGCGGCCGTCGCGGGGCGAACGGATCGCGTGCTCCATCTTCATCGCTTCGAGAATCAGCAGAACCTGCCCGCGCGACACGGTGTCGCCGACGGCTGCGAGCACGCGCCGGATCCGGCCCGGCATCGGAGAGAGGAGTCCCGCGTCGTCGGAGCCCCCCGATCCCGGGCGCTTCGTGGCGGCGTTTGCTGCCGATCCGATCCGGAACTCGAAGGTGCGCCCGGCGCTCCAGACGAAGACGCGCTCCCCGTCGCGAACCGCGCGGACGGGGAACACCTGGCCTCCCTGCTCGACGGCGACGAGAAATTCTCCGCTCCGGCGGATCTCGCACGGGACCACGCGCCCGCCGAGCGACGCATTGCCCTCTTCGAGCGTCACGTCGAGGGTGAGATGGCCCGCGATGAGTTTCACGCGCCGATCCGCCAGCCGGAAGGTTCGTCCCAGGGGTCGCTGGAAGGCAGAAGAGGCGGCAACCCCGCGGCGGGAGCCGGCGCGCCGTTGCCCGCGGCCGCCGCCGCCGCAATCCACACGACGTCGGGCGGCTCCGGCGCCGTGCGCGGCGGAAGCCGGCTGATCAGATCGGTCGAATAGCGCCCCGACTTGAACTCCGGAGATGCGAGCACCGCCGCGAGAAGCGCCGCGTTCGTCTCCACCCCGAGCACGACCCACTCGGACAGGGCTCTCCTCGCGCGCTCGATCGCCGCCGGCCTGTCGGGGGCGGACACGACGAGCTTGGCGAGAAGCGGGTCATAGTCGACGCCGACGGTCGTGCCCGCTCCCGCTCCCGCGTCCACGCGCACGCCGGGGCCCGCGGGCTCCTCCCACGCGAGAATCCGCCCCGTGCGCGGAAGAAACTCATTCGGGTCTTCCGCGTAAAGCCGCAGCTCGATCGCATGCCCCTGCGGAAGGAGCTTCCCCCCCCGCCACGGCGCGGGAAGCGGCGCTCCGAGCGCAATCTCGATCTGGGCGCGCACGAGGTCGAGACCAAGCGTCTCTTCGGTAATCGGGTGCTCCACCTGAAGGCGGGTGTTCATCTCCAGGAAGTAGAAGTTCTTCCGCTCGTCCAAGAGAAACTCGACCGTTCCGGCCCCGACGTACCCGACGGCGCGGGCGGCCTCGACCGCCGCGCGGCCCATCGACTCGCGAAGCCGCGGGTCGAGCGCGACGCTCGGCGTTTCCTCGAGGACCTTCTGGTGGCGGCGCTGCACGCTGCACTCCCGTTCGAAGAGATGCACGACGCTGCCATAGCGATCGCCGAAAACCTGAAACTCGACGTGCCGCGGAGATTCGAAGAGCTTCTCGAGATAGACACGCCGGTCTGAAAACGCGGCGAGCGCGATGCGCCGCGTTTCCTCGATCGCCGCCGGAAGGTCCTCCGCCCGGTCGACCCGCGCCATGCCCTTCCCGCCTCCACCGCCCGAGGCCTTCACCAGAAGCGGAAATCCGATCTCCGCGCCGCGCAGCAGCAGATCCTCCTCGACGGGCTCGTCCGCCGGGGAGCGGGCGTCCGACCCCGGCACGACGGGAACTCCCGCCGCGCGCATGCGGCGCCGCGCCTGCAGCTTGTCCGCCATTTTCTCCATCGCCTCGGGCGGCGGGCCGATCCACAGGAGCCCGGCCGCCGTCACCGCGCGGGCGAACGCGGCGTTCTCCGACAGGAAGCCGTAACCGGGGTGGATCGCCGACGCCTCGGAGGACGCCGCCGCGGCGAGGAGGCGGGGAATCGACAGGTAGGTCTCGGCGGGTCCGCCCGGACCGAGATCCACCGAGCGGCCCATGTGGCTGATGTGGAACGCGCCCGTATCGGAGGCCGCGAAGACGCCGACGGGCTCGATCCCCATTTCGCGCGCCGTTCGCGCCACGCGCACGGCGATTTCGCCGCGGTTGGCGATCAGCAGCCGGCGAGGCAGAGGATCCATCCGCCGATTCTAAGTCGGCGCCACGAGCGCTCCGGCTCCCGACTCTCGGCTAAGCTACCGCAATCGTCAGGAGGACCCGTGTCCGTTGAAGGCGGCATCCAGGGGACGCAGCAAAAAATCCTCTGTCCGAAATGCGGAAAGATCTTCACCGCGTGGCGGCCGGACACGGAGCCCGGCGTCAGGGTGAAGTGCTACTGGTGCAAGACGGAGGTCGAAGACGAAGCCTCGAGGCGCGTGCGGCCACCCGCGACGCCCGCGCCGGCTCCCCCCGCTCCTGTTCCAACCGAGCCGGCGGCGGAGCCCGAAGCCGTGGCAGCGCCGGCGCCCCTGGAGAACTGAGGGATGACACGATCGTCGGAGCGAACACACGGCCATGAGATGCGGGCTCTCAATTCCGAACGCTGAACGCTCAACGCTCAACGCTCAACGCACGACCGTCTCCCGCTCTCAACTTTCAACCTTCAACCGTGCACTCTCAACCCTTAACCCAGGAGGGCCGGCGCTTTTCGAGAAAGGCGCTCAACCCCTCCCGCGCTTCCGCCGACGCGCGACGCTCCGCGATGGTGCGGACCGTCAAGGGCATCGCCTCCTCGGGGCCGAGTCCCGTCACCTGCTCGATCAGTTTTTTCGCGGCTCCGATCGCCTCCGGGGCCGACGTCGCGAGAGAGGCGACACGGCGCGCGGCAGCCGCTTCGAGCTCGCCGGCCGCAACGACCTGATGCACGAGCCCGATGCGGAAAGCCTCGGCGGCGTCGAAGCGATCCCCGGTCAGGAAGAGGTCGCGCGCCTGCCGCGGCCCGATGGCCCTCAGCACGTACGGCGAGATCACCGACGGCAGGATGCCGAGCTTCACCTCGGCGAGAGAGAAGACCGTCCCTTCCGCGGCTATCGCGATGTCGGCCGCCGCGACGAGCCCCACGCCGCCTCCGATCGCGGCCCCTTGAGCGAGCGCGATAACCGGAAGCGGGCAGGCGTCGATCGCCCTCAGCATCCGCGCCATCTTGCCGGCGTCGAGCTCGTTCTCCTCCCGCGAGTAACTGCCCGCGCGGCGCATCCACTGAATGTCGGCGCCGGCGCAGAAAACGGGGCCCTCGCCTGACAGAAGGACGACGCGGGTCTTAAAATCCGCCGCGAAGTCGAAGAAGACGCGGGTGAGCTCCGCGATCAGCGCGTCGTCGAACGCGTTACGGACCTCGGGTCGCGCCAGGATGACGCGGCAGACCGCCCCCTCCCGGACGATCCGAAGGCGCGACAGGGGCGAATCGCTCATGGTCGCGATCGTACCGCGCGAAGCCGCGCGCAAGGACGGCCGTTCCCGCAGGAGGGACTCGGGGGTCAGTTCCCGAGAGACCCGAGGCTCCCCGCGTCGATCTCGCCCGTGACGTCGAGAGGCACACGGACGTCGTGTCCCGCGACACGAACCGTCAGCCTCCCTTTCAAACGGGCTTCCACGGTGCCGCCGCCGATGAAAGCCTTCCCGGCCGCGGCGATTAACTGCGCGTGGTCGATCTCGATCGGAAAATCGAGCCGTGTCGTTCCCCGGCGGGCCACCATCGCTTGCGCCGATCCGCGGCCGACGGGGCGGCCTTCCGCTTCGATCTCATACTCCGACTGTCCGATCTGGAGAGGAAAGGAAAAGGGGTTCGTGACGCGCACTCGCGCGACGCCGCGGCTCCCGTTCGCCCGCATCGCAGTCAGGTCGACACCTTCGAACGCCAGAAACTTCGAAATCATCGTCTCGTCCCCGGCGACCGGAACTTCTTCCCACGCGAGCCTTCCGGTCCATTGGACTGGAGTCGAGCCAAGCGTCCCCCGAACCCGATAGTCGAATCCGTCCGCCTGAAACCGTGTCACCCAGTCGGCGGGAATGTCCGCGTAACGAATCGTGGCCCGAACCGCGACCGGAGCCCCGGCCCGCGAGATCCGCACCGCCGCGATCGGGATCTCGGCGGGTGATCCGTAAAGAGAAACGCGCCCCCGAAAGTCCCCGGGAACTCCCGCGGCCGAAGCCGGAAGACGAAGCGTCGCCGCAAACGTCTGCTGCCCGGGATCGACCTCGAGCCCGAGCGGAGACCCGACCGCCAGGAGCAACGCAACAAAATACGAAAGCACGCCAAGCACGCCAGGCAAGGTGCAAAATCCGCACCGAGAAGAGAGAACGCCGGGTCCGGCCCGCCCCGCCCCACCTCCGTCACGCGTCACGCCACCATGCGCCCAGGGAAGAATTTTTTTGCCGACCCCGATCGATACGCTCGCCCCGGGAGGAGTCTCCCGACCAGAGGGAGGGAGGAGCCTCTCGGGGCGGGAGCCGGAGCGAACGCAGGGACGAGGCGCGCGGTCGAGCCTTCAGGCGAGCCGCACGCCGGTGCCGTTCGCCGTCGCGCGGCGAAGGGCACGTCCCGGAGTGAGGGGAGGCGACGTTTTACATTCTGAACACCCCGAACTCCGTCTCCGGGATCGTCGCGTTGAACGCCGCGGAGAGCGCGAGCGCCAGGGCGGTTCTGGTCTCCGCGGGATCGAGGACGCCGTCGTCCCACAGGCGCGCGGTCGAGTAGTAAGGGTTGCCTTCCTGTTCGTATTTTTCGCGGGTCGGCCGCTCGAACTCCGCGACCTCTTCCTCGGACATCGCAGGCTTGTTGGCCCGGGCGAGCTGCTCCTGCTTCACGGTGGAGAGAACCGACGCCGCCTGGGCTCCTCCCATCACGGAGATCCGCGCGTTCGGCCACATCCACAGAAAGCGCGGTCCGTACGCGCGGCCCGACATGCCGTAATTTCCGGCGCCGAACGAGCCGCCGATCACCACCGTGAACCGGGGCACGGCGGCATTGGCGACGGCGTGGACCATCTTCGCGCCATCCTTGGCGATGCCGCCGCGCTCGTACTCGCGACCCACCATGAAACCGGTGATGTTCTGAAGAAAGACGAGCGGGACCTTTCTGCGCGCACACAGCTCGATGAAGTGCGTCGCCTTCAGCGCGGATTCCGAGAACAGAATCCCGTTGTTCGCGACGATCCCGATCGAAAAGCCCGACAGGCGCGCGAAGCCGCAGACGAGAGTCGTCCCGTAGCGCGCCTTGAATTCCTGAAACCGGGACCCGTCGACTAAGCGGGCGATGACTTCCCGCACGTCGTAAGGCTGGCGCACGTCGCCCGGAATCACCCCGTAAATCTCGCGCGCGTCGTAGGCGGGGGGCTCGGGTTCGGTCCGTCCCGGCGGAAGCGCTTTTTCCGTTCCGAGGTTCGCGACGATCGATCGCGCGATTTCGAGCGCGTGCGCATCGTCTTCCGCGAAGTGGTCGGCGACGCCGGAGACGCGCGTGTGCACGTCCGCGCCGCCGAGCTCCTCCGCGGTGACTTCTTCCCCGGTCGCGGCCTTGACGAGGGGCGGCCCCGCCAGAAAGATCGTTCCTGTGCCCTTCACGATGACGGCCTCGTCCGACATCGCCGGAACGTACGCGCCTCCCGCCGTGCACGAGCCCATCACGACCGCGACCTGCGGGATTCGCTTCGCCGACATTCGCGCCTGGTTGTAGAAGATCCGCCCGAAGTGCTCCCGGTCCGGGAACACCTCCGCCTGGAGCGGCAGAAAGGCGCCGCCCGAATCGACGAGGTAGACGCAGGCCAGCCGGTTTTCCTCGGCGATCTCCTGTGCCCTCAGGTGCTTCTTGACGGTAATCGGAAAGTACGTCCCGCCTTTCACCGTGGCGTCGTTGGCGATCACCATGACTTCGCGTCCCGCCACCCGGCCGATCCCGGTGACCAGCCCCGCGCCGGGCGCCTCCCCTTCGTACATGCCGTGCGCCGCGAGGGGCGCGATTTCGAGGAACGGCGATCCGGGGTCGAGCAGCGCGTCGATCCGCTCCCGGACGAACATCTTGTTCTGGGCGGCATGCCGCTCGCGGCCCGACCCGCCGCGCCTCGCCTTCTCCAGCTCCTCGCGAAGGGAGGACACGAGTTTCTCCATCGCGCGCGAACGCTCTTGAAACTCGGGGGAGGCCGTGTCGAGCTGGGAGACGAGCGGTTCCATCGGCTCAGACGTAAAGCGCGGGATTTGCGGCGAAAACCGGCAGGTCCATCGGGTGGACGTCGTTCTCTTCCCGCGTCACGGCTGAGGTTTCACGGGCCCGGGCGCGACCGCCACTTCGTTGCGAATGAAATCGACCAGGGTCTGGGTCGGCGTACCGGGCAAAAAAATCTCCCGGATTCCGAGCGCCTTCAGAGGCGCGATGTCCTTGTCGGGGATGATCCCTCCGGCGAGCACCAGGATGTCGTCGCCCCCCTGCTCCTTCAGAAGGCGCAGGATCTCCGGAAAGAGCACATTGTGCGCTCCCGAAAGAATCGAGAGACCCACCACGTCGACGTCCTCCTGAATGGCCGCGGCGGCGATCTGTTCAGGAGTCTGGCGAAGTCCCGAGTAGATGACCTCCATTCCCGAATCGCGCAGGGCGCGCGCGATGATCTTCGCGCCGCGGTCGTGCCCGTCCAGGCCGGGCTTCGCGATCAGGACGCGGATGGGCCGCTCGGGCATATGGGACGCGAGTCTATCAATCGGCCAGGCTGACGGGATCTCCCACGCGGACGCGATGCCCGGACACGGCGCGGATCGCGACGCCGAGGTGCCCGCCGCGCACCTTGACCAGCGCCTCCAGCATCGCGGGATCGCCGCGCGCGATTTCCGGCCGGAAGCTCGCGAGGAAGCAGTCGTCGGCGGGGCCGGTGACCTCGAGCAGCGTGTCGCCGATCCGGAGGTGCTGCCCGACCCAGCGGTCTTCCTCGAAGGCTTTCCCGCCGGGAATGTCGATGACCAGGTTCGCCCGGACACGGATCGGCTCGAGCGGGCATCCGTAGGTCCGCTCCGCCAGACGCAGAGTCGGCCGCGACACGAGCCGCAGCGGAGCGGCCGCCGCCGCTCGAGGCCGCGCGCGCAGAACGATCTCGCGGCCGAGCGTGCGGGAGAGCTCCTCGATCCAGCGCGCATCCGTCAGCGGACACTCCCCTCCTCCCGGTTCCCGCACGCGCGTCCACGCATCGAGGTTCTCGATCACCAGGTCGTCCGCGTAACGGGCCCCGTAGAAGAGGAGGAGAGGGGCCTCGAGGGCCGAGAGGGGGACTCCGGTCCGGCCGTCGCAGAGATCGTACGCGCGGTCCCCCAGAAGCCCCGCGCCGCCGATCGGCGCCACGTTCGGCGCCTCGCCGCCGAGAGGCTCGATCGGAAACCGCTGAAGCGCAGTCAGGCTGCCGACGACCTCCGCAAGCTCCATCCCCAAGACGATAGCGGAAAGGGAGGATGGACGTACGACGACGGCACGGTCGCGCCCGCAACGGCACTTCCATTCGGCAGACGAGACCGATTACCATTTAAAATTCGGAGATTCTGCGATCTGGCGTCTTTCGGCCGGGGGCACCCGTGACCGTTCCTGTTACTCGTCGAACCTGCGGAGCTCCATCAGGGAGGCGGCCAACTCGCGCGGGCGTCCCCGGGCTCCCGAAGCAGATTTTCGGTCGATGCCCTACGCCTCGGATCCCCCGGCGCGAAAATGCACGCCGACCAGCCTCCCTCCCCCGGCCGGCAGCCGGGGACGGCGCGGCAATTCAAACGGAGCACCGGCCCTCCGGTTTCGCGGCGACGAGGACGGGTCGGCCGGCGCTTTCGGCAAGGCCGGGCCGCCGCGAAGAGAATCCGCACCGGTGAGAACCGGGCGAGGCTCTTACGACAGCGTCTTTCCGGGAAGGCGCGCGGCGAGGTCCGCCCACGCCCGCCGTCTGTGTGAGATCCGGTCTTTCTGCTCTCGACCAAGCTCGGCGAACGTGGCAGCGGAGCCTTCGGGCTCGAAGATGCTGTCCCAGCCGAACCCGGCGCTTCCCCGCGGCTCAAACGCGATCCGGCCGGCGCACTCGCCGCGGCCCGTCCAGACCCGTTGCCCGTCAAAAAAGGCGACGACACAGCAGGCCACCGCGGCGCGGTTTTCCCACGAGGCGAGCATCCTCGGGATCGCGGCGACGCCTGCCCCGCGCTCGAGCCACTTGACGAGAGCGCCGGGAAAGCCGCCCCACGCCGCAATCGACAGGCCGGAATCCTCGACGAGAAGCGGCCGCGCCAGACGTCCCCACGCCGCGTGCGCCTTCGCCTCGACGACCTCGCCGGGATCGAGCGCCTGCGGCTCGGGCAGATCGAGCGAGACGCACTCGAAGTCGAATCCCATCCGGCGCGCCTCCTCGGCTTTCTCCGCACGCGAGGTGACAAAAACGATCGGCGCCACGGCGCGGATTGTACGAGGACCGGCCGCGAAGTCCGGGAAGCGGCTTTTCCCGCCTCTTCTGCCCACTTACAATCTTCGCGGTGGCCAGCAATCGATCGCCGTGTCCGCGCTGCGGCACCGCCGTGCCCGACGACGCGCGCTTCTGCCCATCGTGCGGCGCTTCGACTTCGCGGCTCTTTCCCGGACAGGTCCTCGACGGCAAGTACGAGATCCTCGAGAAGATCGGCGAAGGCGGAATGGGCGAGGTCTACAAAGCGCGCCACGTCCATTTAGACGAGATCCGCATCATCAAGGTCACCAAGCCCGACGCGCTCGGCGAGGGGTCGGAGCCGCGCCGCTTCCAGGAGGAGGCCCGGATCGCCACTCTCATCCGGCATCCGAATGTTGCCGCGCTGTACGACTTCTCGCGACTGCCGGACGGCTCCTTCTACATGGTGTGGGAGTTCATCGACGGCGTGACACTCGAGGCGTGGCTCCGGCGAAACGGTCCCATGCCTGCGGCGCGGACGCTCGATGTCGCGGCGCAGGTTCTGTCGGGACTCGAGGAGATCCACGCGCAGGGCATCGTCCACCGGGATCTCGCGCCCGACAACATCATGCTGCGCGAAAACCGGGAGGGGCGGCTGCTCGCCAAGATCATCGACCTCGGGATCGCCAAGCGCGTCGCCGCGGAAAAACTCCGCATGACGGGAACCGGGATGTTCGTCGGAAAGGTCAAGTACTGCTCGCCCGAACAGGCCGGCGCGCTCCCTCCGGGCCAGGCCGTCGACGCCCGCAGCGACCTCTACTCCTTCGGCGTCGTGCTGTACGAAATGTTGACCGGGCACGCTCCCTTCGAGGCGACCACGCCCGAGGGCTACCTGGGAAAGCACCTGCACGCGAGCCCTCCGCCGCTCGAGACGTCGCTCCTGCCCGCGGAGATCGCTCCCGGGCTCGCGGCCGTCGTGACGAGGGCGCTTCAGAAGGAGCGCGAGCGCCGGTTCCGGGACGCGCGGGAGTTCGCGGCCGCACTCGTAGCCCTGACTCCGCGATCTCCGGGCGGACACGGGATCGCGCTCCCGTCCGCCCCCCGAGGCGGGGGCGGGCTCGGGTGGCTCAT
>JBBQDF010000005.1:0-17049 GCA_038319475.1 Thermoanaerobaculia bacterium | reverse complement strand
GGCGAGCGGCACCGGGGCCCGTGCGGGCCAGAAACGCCCGATGAGGCCCCGAGCGATGCGTTCGAAAGGGTTCGCGCGGCCGAGCATGGTCATAGGGGAGTCGGGTTGAGATTTGTGAGTTGAGAGTTGAGAGTCGAAGGTTCAGCGTCGAGCGTTGAGCGTTCAGCGTACGAGTCGGGAGTCTGGAAACCCACTGTTGAAAATCGACAATGGGTGACCCGGGACTTCTAAAGTTTCTCGATCGCGAGAGGAGGCGGGGCGGACGGCTCGTCTCCGATCTCGAAGAGGTCCGCCAGCTCGCGTTCGAACGCCGGGCGCGGCGCCGCCCGGTCTCCCAGGCACAGGATCGCAAGAGGCTCGCCTTTTTCGACGCGGTCCCCGACCGTCTTCTCGACGAGGAAGCCGGCGGCGAAATCGATCTCGTCCTCGCGCTTGCGCCGCCCGCATCCGATGTCGATCGAGAGGAACCCCATCTTTTCGGTCTGGATGGATCGGACGAACCCGCCGCGGGACGCCGTCGCGGGAATGCGCGACTTCGGTTGCGGGAGCATCGAGGGGTCGTCGACCACGCGGGGATCGCCTCCCTGGAACTGGACGAGGCGGGCAAAACGCTCCGCCGCCTTCCCGGACGAGAAGGCATCTTCGAGCCGCTTGCGGGCGTCCGCTTCGGAGAGCGCGGGCTCGGCAAACCGCAGCATGTCGATGCCCAGGACCAGGCAAAGCTCCCGGACGGCGGGAGGGCCCTCGTTGCGCAGCACCAGGATCGACTCCTCCGCTTCGAGCGCATTCCCGACCGCCCTTCCGAGCGGCCGCGACATGTCGGTGATCCACCCGCTCGCCTCCCGGCCGGCCGCTCGCGAGGTGTCGACGAGCGCGCGTCCGAGCGCGCGGGATTCGGCAACGGTCTTTAAAAACGCGCCGTTGCCGGTCTTCACGTCGAAGACGATTCCCGTGGTTCCTGACGCGAGCTTCTTCGACAGGATCGACGCGACGATGAGACCTAGAGACTCGACGGTCCCCGTCACGTCCCGCAGGGCGTAGAGCTTGCGGTCGGCCGGCGCGACCGTGTCGGTCTGCGCAAACAGCGCCGCCCCCACTTCGGTCAACGCCTGCCGCACCCGCGGCAGGTCGAGGTCGGTTCGGAACCCGGGAATCGCCGCGAGCTTGTCGAGAGTGCCGCCGGTGTGCCCGAGGCCGCGGCCCGACATCATCCCGACGCGCGCGCCCGCAGCGGCGACGAGCGGGGCCAGCACGAGCGTCGTCTTGTCTCCGACGCCTCCCGTCGAGTGCTTGTCGACGACGGGCGCCAGATCCGAGAGGTCCCACGAGTCGCCCGAGTCGCGCATGGCTTCCGTCAGCGCCGCCATCTCCGGCGTCGAGAGTCCGCGGATCACCGAAGCCATCAGGAACGCCGCGGCCTGATAGTCGGGCACTTCTCCCGAGACGACTCCGCCGATTAAAAACGCGATCTCCTCGCGCGACAGCTCCTGTCCGTCGCGTTTGGCGCGGAGGATCTCGTAAATGCTCTTCACGGCTGCTTTCCCCCTTTCGGCGCGACGAGCGAGGCGTCGACCCGCCGGCGCCATCCCGCTGCCTTCTCCAGAATCGCCCCCTCGTCGAGCGTCGTCGGCCGTCCGTCCGCGAGAAGGCGGCGTCCATCGACCCAGACGTCCGACACGTCCGACGCCTTGATCGAATACACGAGCGCGGAGTACGGGTCGTCAAACGGCTGCTCGTGCGCGCTCCGCGTCTTCACCGCGATGAAGTCCGCCTGCTTGCCGGCCTCGAGCGAACCGATTTTAGCCTCGAGGCCGAGCGCCCTGGCACCGCCCCGCGTCGCGGCGGCGACGAGGTCGCGGGCCGGGAGGACCGTCGGATCCATCTTCGACACCTTGGCGAGTTTGCCCGCGAAATCCATCGCCTCGAACATCGAGAGATCGTTGTTGGACCCCGCCGGACCGTCGGTCCCGAGGCCCCAGGAAAGCCCCGCCTTCTGCCAGCCGGGCACGTCAGCGGTCCCGGAGGCGAGCTTCATGTTCGACTCGGGGTTGTGCGAGAGCGCGACGCCGTACTGGCGCGCGATCGCGATGTCCCCCTCGTCCATCCAGACGCCGTGCGCCGCCACGACGGGGACGCGCCGGCCCCCGGGACCGGGATCGAAAAACCCGACCGACGCCAGCCGCACGAACGGGGTCTGCTGCCAGGCCTTCCGCGCGTCGTCGACCTCCTTGCGGGTCTCCGCGACGTGGATCAGCAGCGGAATGTTCTCGGCGAGAGCGAAATCGCGGGCGGCGAGAAGGGTCTCCTTCGAGCACGTGTAGGGCGCGTGCGGAGCGGCGGCCGGAACGATCCTCGGGTGCGATTTCCACCGCGCGACGAACGCCTTCATCAGGGCGAGCGTCGCCGGCAGGTCCTTGTGGTCGGGGACCGGAAAGTCGATGAATGTTTCCCCGAGGACCCCTCGCAGGCCGGCGCGATCGACGGCGCGGGCGGCGTCTGACTCGAAGTAGTACATGTCGGCGAAAGTCGTCGTCCCGCCTTCGATCATCTCGAGGCAGGCGAGAAGCGTTCCGTCGTACACGAAGTCGGCGGACACGTTCTTCGCCTCGGCCGGAAAGATGTGCTCGGTCAGCCAGCGGTCGAGGGTCAGGTCGTCCGCGAGCCCTCGCAGGAGCGTCATCGCGGCGTGGCCGTGCGTATTCACCAGCCCCGGCAGGAGGATCCGTCCCTGCGCGTCCCACGTCGGCTTGCCGGCGTACCGCGCCTTCAGATCCGCGGAGCGCCCGACCGCGATGATCTTTCCGCCGGAGACGAAGAGCCCGCCGTCGTCGATCACCGAAAAGGCCGCGTCCATCGTCACCACGCGGCCGCCGACGACCAGGAGGTCCGCCGCCGCCGCGGCCGGGGGAGCCGCGGGCGCGGGCCGCGCGGCCGGTTGCCGCGTGCTGCGGCGCGGCGAAGCCCCGGGCGCCAGCGCCGCGCACGCGACCGAGACCGCGACGATCCACAGGAACCGGACCGGGCGCATCTAGAAGTCGAACGGTTCCGGGAAAAGTGCCGCCAGGCGCAGCCTCCGGCGCTTTCCGCTCTCCGTCGCCATCACGACGGGGACGTCTCCCGCGAACTCCCAGAGGATCTGGCGGCACGCCCCGCAGGGCGGCGTCGGTTCGTCGGCTCCGGTGAAGACTGCGACCGCGCGGAAGGAACGCACGCCCTCCGAAAGCGCCTTCCAGATTGCCACCCGTTCCGCGCAGACGGTCAGACCGTACGTGCTGTTCTCGACGTTGCAGCCGCCCCAGATCCGTCCGTCCGCGTCCTCGATCGCAGCTCCGACCGAGAAGCCGCTGCGTCTGGAAACCGCGTTGCCGCGGTAGCGCGCCGCCGCTTCCACGAGCCGGTCCTCCGCGACGGGCGCCGCGCCGCTCACTTCAAGAGCCCGGCGATTTTCGGGATCGCGGCGGTTAAGAGGCGCACGAACCGCTCTCCGACCCGACGCGTCGTCTCGAGGACCTCGGCGTGCTCGAGCGGCTGTTTGAGTATCCCCGCCGCCATGTTCGTGATGGTGGAGATGCCGGCGACGCGGACGCCCGCGTGCCGCAGCGCGATCGCCTCGGGAACGGTCGACATCCCGACGGCATCCGCGCCCATCCGGCGAAACGCGCGGATCTCGGCGGGCGTTTCGTAGGACGGCCCCGAGTTGCCGAGGTACACACCCTCCCGCAGCGGGACCTTCTCCGCGCGACCCGCCGCCCTGATCGCGCGCCGCAGCGCGGGATCGTAGATGAAGCTCATGTCGGGAAAGCGCGGGCCGAGGTCATCGATGTTCGCGCCGATCAAGGGATGGTGCCCGAACAGGTTGATGTGGTCGGAAATCACCATGAGGTCGCCCGGCTTGAAAGTCAGGCGGACTCCCCCGGCCGCGTTGGTGAGGATCACCGCCTTCACGCCGAGCCGCGCGAGGACGCGCGCCGGAAAGACGACGTCCGCCATCGAGTGACCTTCGTAGAAGTGCACGCGCCCGGAGAGCACCGCGACCGCGACCGTTCCGACACGGCCGAGGACGAGCTCGCCCGCGTGGCCGACCACGCCCGTAGAGGCAGGAAAGTGCGGGATTTTCCCGTAGGCAATCGCGGTGCGGTCGGAGAGGCGCTCGGCGAAGGCGCCGAGCCCCGAGCCGAGCACCAGTCCCACGAGGGGCTCGTTCTTCGCGCTCCGGCGAATGTGCGCGGCGGCCGCGTCGAGCGTCTGCAGAACCCCGGGCGTGTTCATTTGACGGGAGCTCCGGCAAATTCCCAGATGAGGCCCGCGATCGAGGCCGTCATGAAGCTCACGAGCGAGCCCGCGAGCAGAGCCCGAAAGCCGAGCCGCGCGATGTCGGACTTGCGGGTCGGGGCGAGCCCGCCGATCCCGCCGATCTGGATACCGATCGAGGAGAAGTTCGCGAACCCGCAGAGCGCGAACGTCGCGATGAGCTTCCCCTTCTCGGAGAGCTGCCCGACCATGTCCTTCATCATCGAGAACGCGAAGAACTCGTTGATGACGGTCTTGTTGGCAATGAGATTTCCAACCTTGTCGATGTCCTGCGGTGGCGTTCCCAGAATGAACGCAAGGGGCGCCAGCACCCATCCGAAGATGGTCTGGAGCGCGAACGTCGGCTGTCCCCAGAAGCTGCCGATCCACCCGAGGAACCCGTTCAACATCGCGATTAAGGCGACGAAAGCGATCAGCATCGCGGAGATGTTCAGGACGAGCGCCATCCCCTGGGTCGCGCCGGAGGCCGCCGCGTCGATGAAGTTCGCGCTGGTCTTCTCGACGTTCATCTTGACGGTGCCCATCGTCACCGGCGTCTCGGTTTCCGGCCAGAGGATCTTCGCGATCAGGAAAGTGCCCGGCGCCGCCATGACCGAGGCGGTGATCAGGTACTTCAGAGGAGCGCCCATGGTGACGTACGCCAGCATCACGGCGCCCGAGACGTGCGCCATCCCGCCCGTCATCATCGTGAGGAGCTCCGAGTGGGTCATCGCCGGAATGTACGGGGCGATCAGGACGGGGGCTTCGGTCTGACCGATGAAGACGTTCGCGGCGACGCAGAGCGCCTCGGCCCCCGAGACTCTCATCGTCTTCTGCATCACCCAGGCCATGCCCTTGACGAAGATCTGGATGATCCCGAAGTAATAGAGCAGCGAGAAGAAGGAGCAGATGAAAATGATGATCGGCAGGACCTTGAAGGCGAAGATGAAGCCGCCGATGGGAAGCCCGGTCTTTGATCCGAGGTCGTTCATGGGGCCGGCGAGCCACGAGAAGAGGAAAGCGGAGCCGCGGTCCGCGTAGCCGATCGCATTCGAGACCTTGTCGGAGAACGCCTGGATCGCGTTCTTTCCCGTCTCCCAGTACAGGACGAGAAACGCGAAGGCGAGCTGCAGGGCGAACGCCCAGCCGACCGTGCGCCACCGGATGGCCCGGCGGTTGTTCGAGAGAGCGAGCGCGATCCCGAGAATGACCGCCATGCCGACGAGGCCGATCCAGCGCATGTATTCCTCCTGCGACGCGCGTTCCGCGGGGCTGGGGGGCGGGAGACGGTGACCGTTGTTGCGGGCGGGATGTTAGCGCAAACGCGTGGGTCAGTCCCGCGACGTCAGCGGGACAGGAGAACCGGAAAACGTCTCTAGAATCCCGCTTTTCTGGCGTCGAACTCGCGGCCGCGCCAGGGGACCGTCCGGCGCACGATCCGCTGGTAGAGAGATCGCACGAGGAGAGCGGCCCAGACCGCCGTCATCAGCGGCGTGGTGAAGGCAGGCCAGATCGGGTCGCGGAGCCGCGCGGCGATGGTCAGGCGCGCGAGGAGGAGGAGGGCCGTCGAGATTGCCGAGAGCGTCACGTCGCCCCGCGGGAGCGAAGCGCCGCAGGCGGCCGCCGCGAGGAGGACGGCGGGAAGGAGCGTCACGACGGTCCAGAGGATCGAGAGCGCCCCGAACGCGACGCCGACCAGCCCTCCCATCGCGTAGGCGATGTTCTTGGTGAATCCGTTCCACACCTCGCGGAATCCGTAATACATCCGGACGGCGACGAGATCGTGCGCGAGAACGACGCGCGTCGAGAACCCCGCCGTCTTGGCGGCCACGGCGAGGCGCACGTCGTCGATGACGGAGGCGCGCAGCGTCTCGTGGCCTCCCAGAGCGTCGTACGCGCTCCGGCGAATCAGGTTCCCCGCTCCCCCGCCCGCGGCGAACCAGCGGGGGCGGGACCAGTTGACGAGAAACGTGGGGGCGAAGAAGACCGCGCAGAGGAGGTTCGGCATCAGCACGCCCTCCCAGAAGCCGGCCGTCTCGAGCCGCGGCAGGAGGGCGACTAAATCCGCGCGCTCCCGGATCAAGAAGGCGACGGCCTTCGAAACGGCACCCAGACCGTAGCGTACGTCCGCGTCGATGAAGAAGAGCATCTCGCCGCGCGCCACGCGCGCCCCCTGAAAAAGAGCGTGGGGCTTCCCGAGCCACTCAGACGGCGGCTCCACCCCGTCCACGATCGTGAGGCGCGGGTCCGCCGCGAGCTCCTCGAGCACCCGGCGCGTGCCGTCCGTCGAGCGGTCATCGACCACCACCACGTCGAGCCGCGGGTAGTCCTGGGCGAGGAGCGACCTCAGAGCGGTTGCAATTTCGCGCTCCTCGTTTCGCGCGGGCACGACGATCGAGACCCGCGGGAGATCGTCCCCCGCGACGGGCTCGCTCGAGAGGCGCGGCAGGGCGGCGAGATTCACGAGAGCCATCAGGAGCGCGACGATTCCGTACGCCGCGCACCCGATCAACAGGAGGTGGAGCACCGCCGGTTCAGAGCCGGAAGAGATCCGCCGCGCTCGTCCCGCGCGGCGCCGGCACCCCGAGCCAGTCCCCCGCCGTGGCGGCCAGGTCGCAGAAGCCGTCCCGGGTCCCGAGTTCCGCGTGCTCCCGGACGCGCGACCCCGACGCGAGCATCGGCACGAGCTCGCGGGTGTGATCCGTCGAGGCGTCCGTCGTTTCGCAGCCGTGGTCCGCCGTGAGCAGGAACAGGTCCTCGGGCCCGATCGCGGCGAGCAGCCCCGGAAGCCGCGCATCGAGAGACGCGAGGTTCCGCACGAACCCGGCCGGGTCGTTTCGATGCCCGTACTTGCTGTCGAAGTCGACCAGGTTGGTGAAGACGCAATCCGCACGGCCCTCGCGCAGCGCCTCCTCCGTTTTCGCGATCCCGTCGGCGTCGGAGGCGGTGTGGACCGAGTCGGAAATGCCGCGGCCCGAAAAAATGTCGACGATCTTCCCGATCCCGTAGACGTGGCGCCCGGCGGTGACGAGTAAGTCGAGCCACGTTTGCCCCGTCGGCGCGACCGTGAAATCGCGCCGGCTGGCCGTCCTCGCATAAGCGCCAGGACCGCCCGTAAAAGGCCTGGCGATCACCCGTCCCACGTTGTGGTCCCCGGTCAGAAGCGCGCGGGCATGCCGGCAGAGGTCCCAGAGGCGCTCGGGGGGCCAGAGGTCCTCGTGGCAGGCGACCTGAAAGACTGAATCGCCCGAGGTGTAGAGGATCGGGCGCCCCGTCGCCTGGTGCTCCGGACCGAGCTCGATCAGGATCTCGGTGCCGGAGGCCGCTCTGTTGCCGAGGACCCTCTTCCCCGCGTACGCCTCGAACGGCGCGACGATCTCGTCCGGAAAGCCGTCGGGATAGAGGGGGAACGGGCGCTCGGTGACGAGGCCCATCATTTCCCAATGACCCGTCGTCGTGTCCTTGCCGGCGGAAAGCTCGCGCAACCGCCCGCGTGCGCCGACTTCCGCGCCGCGGCCGACGAGTGCGAGGAGGCCCAGGCGCTCCAGGTTCGGCAGCGGCATCGGGTGCTTCGCCAGGGCGTTCCCCAGCGTGTCGCTTCCGGCATCGCCGTAGACTTCGGCGTCCGGCGCGGCGCCGATTCCCATCCCGTCGCAGACCACGATCACGGTCCGGCGGCGGCTCACGATGTCACGGCGTCACGGCGTCGCTGCCGGGAAAACGCGCCCCCCCGATCCGCTCAGAGCTTCTGCCGGGCGTCGGCGCGGTACGGCGAATTGGGGTAGTCGCTGACGAGCCGCTGGTAGGTGGCCCGCGCGTCCGCGGCGGAGCCCGCCTTCTCGTAGATCTCGGCCAGCGCGAACATCATCGCGTCTTTCGGCGCGGCCGTGCCGGACGACTCGATCGCGCGCTTCAAACGGTCGATCGCTTCCGTCGTCTTTCCGGAAGCCGCCAGAAGCCTCGCGTGATCGAGCTCCGCTGCCGCGGCGACTTCTCCCTTTCCGGAACGGGCCGCGCGCGAGAGCCGATCGATGGCCTCGGTGGACTTCGAGTCCCGTGCGGCCAGGATCACGCCCGCCGCCCGTCCGGCCGATGTCCCCGTGCTCTTCGCGGCCTTCTTCAGGTGCTCCTCGGCCTCGCGGTCGCGCTCGGCGGCCGTCGCGAACGTTCGGGATGCTCCAGTGGCCGCCGGCTGACCGGCGATCGGGGCTGCCAGGGCGGCCAGACCGGCGGAGAGCTCCCTGCCGGCTTCGTTCTCCCGGTAGCTGCGGTAGGTGACGAACGCCGCCGCGAGCAGGACCACGCCGCCGAAAATCGCGGCCCCCTCGACGACCCCCCGCCGGTGGTGCGAGACGTAGTCGACGGTCTTGCCCATCGAGTCGGCGAGGTCGTTGCGCTTCAGGGTCCTGCGATCGATCTTCCGCGTCATGAAATCTCCAGCCGGCGATTATGTCCGACCGGGGTCGGCGGGTTCAAGGCGAGCGCGGGAGGCGTGGCTCGAGAGGCGATCCGCAACGCGGCTTGAATCGAGAAGGAGTTCGGGTCGGATTACCGGGACGGGCCCACCGGAATCCCGGATCAGCTCCCGTTGTTCCAGCGCCACGGTCCGGGGACGAAGTTGACCTCTCCCGCGTTGCCGCCTTCGGAGCTCGGGAGCCACTTCAAGAGAGTGACCCGGCCGGTCGAGCCCGTGTCGTCGACGCTGATGCGGAACGTGTTCCGGTTCGGGAAGTCGCCCGTCGAATCGTTGTCGGACATGTAGACGCCGCGGCAGCCCGCCGCGCAATTGACGGATCCCGCCGGCACGGTCGCTGTATACGCTGAGCCGGGGGGGCTTCCGGGCAGCACGGGGCGGATTGAATTCGGCGCTTCCGGGGGAAGGATCGTTCCATCGGGACGGAAGATGATCATGTCAACCCGGGCGCCGATTCCGAGGTAGGTGTCAAACCCGACCGCGTCGGCATCGTTCACCGCGCCGCCGTTCGGCGCCATCCGGAAAACGACCTTGTCCGGAACGTGGTAGTCGGAGAGCATCACTTCGCCGGCGTTCTGCACGTAGTTGTACGGCAGGTTGTCCGCCCACGAAGTGACGCGGTGGTTTGCGAGATCGAACGCGACGATCACCTGCTGGTTGCGCTTGGCGGCCTGCATCCGCGCGGCCATCACGATCGAGTGCACTTCCCGCACGGGCGCCCTCAGCCTTTCCCGTCGAACAAACCGCATGAACGTGGGTATGGAAATCGCGGCGATGATCCCGAGAATGGCGATGACAATGACCAGTTCGATCATGGTGAAACCGCTCGAACGGCGTCGGCGTCCGGCTGAGCGCGGGATCGAAGCGATCGCGTAAGGCGCGTGAGGCGTGGAGTGCCCGGGCATCAGGTCTCCCAAGTTCAAATTTTGTCCATTTTATCCCATCTCCGGGCCAGCGCGGGGTCCCGCCCCGACGAAAGGCTCGCCGCGCGCGGGTTCCGAACGGTTTACGCCGCATATACTGGCGCCGTGCCGGACGAGATCCAGATCACCGGGGAGCCCTCGGAGCGCGGAGACCGTTGCAAATACACGGTGGATCGGCCTCTCGTGCCCGGCGAATCGGCCTTTCTGAGCCAGCCGCTCGAGCCCGGGATTTCGCCGCTCGCTGACGAAATCCTCGCGATCGACAGCATGGAATCGGTGCTCCTCGCCGAAAACGTGATGACCGCCACGGCCGTTCATCCGGTCGACTGGCCCGCTCTCGCCCTCGGAAACGTCATCCGCAAACACCTTCGTGCTGGCGCGCCGATCGTCGCCGACCGTTACTTCTCAGACCTCCCCTCCGAGGGTGACCTCAAGTGGGCGATCGGCGATCTCCTCGAGCGGCAGATCAACCCGGCGGTCGCTTCGCACGGCGGGTTCGTCGAGTTGATCGACGTCAAAAAGAACAACGTGTATCTGAGGCTGGGCGGCGGATGCCAGGGCTGCGGCGCGGCCGACGTGACGCTGAAACAGGGGATCGAAAAAGCCATCCGCGAACTGGTGCCGCGTGTCGGGGAAATCCTCGATACGACGGACCACGGCGCCGGGCGCAACCCGTATTACTCGCCGGGGAAATAGCTCTCAACCTTCAGCTCTCAGCCGTCAGCTCTCCTGTCCGCGCTGTCCGCGTCTTCCCGCGTCTCGACTGCAAGCTTCCTATGCGCCCGGCGAAGCGCCCGTTCCGCTTCTTCGGGTGTGCCGGCGCGGCTGAAGAGAAAACCGAGGTAACGCCATCCCTCCGGGAGCGGGACGAGCCTCTGGCCCGGCCGCAGCGTGATCGTGACTTCGACGATGCCGTCCACCGCGCGCGCCCCCTCGAGGCCCGTCACACGTTCGAGAACGCCGGCGCGGGGAATCGGGATCATCATGACTCCCGCGGCCGCCGCTTCTCGGGGTGGCGGTGCCGGCAGCCCGAGCGCGTGGCGCAGGATCACTTCTTCGAGAGACATCCCGGTTCCGAAACGCAGTGTCCGAGAGCAGAGGCCGCCGATCGACCTTGCCGCGACCTCGATCAGCACGGGGCCGGCGACTCCTATCCGCACCTCCGCGTGCACGGGTCCCTCGGTGAGGCCCATCGCGCGCGAAGCACGGAGAACGAGGTCGGCCACGGCGGCTTGCGTTTCTGCCGGGAGACGCGACGGCGTCACGTAGAGCGTCTCCTCGAAAAACGGCCCGTCAAGAGGATCGGGCTTGTCGAACAGGGCGAGCACCGAGAGCTGCCCTCCCGAGAGCAATCCTTCGAGAGCCACCTCGGGTCCTGAGACGAAATCCTCGACGAGAATCTCGCCCGCCGCGGCTCCCCCGCGCGCCTTTACTTCGGGTTCCTCCAGAATTTTCCGGAGACGCCCCCACGCGCTCAAGAATTCCTCCGGGTCCTTCGCGAGAATCACGCCGCGACTGGCGGCCAGGAACGTGGGCTTCAACACGCACGGGTAACGAACGGCCGCGGCCGCCTCCGCCGGATCGGCGCCGAGCGGAAGGACCAGATGCCGCGGAACGGGAACACCCGCGGCGGACAGAAGGCCGCGCATCGTTCCTTTGTGCCGGGCCGCCGCCGCCGCCGCGATCGGCACGTGCGGCAGTCGCAGCGCGTGCGCGATGGCTGCCGCCGCGACCGCCGTGTCGTCGTCGACGCCGACGATGGCGTCTAACGGCGGTCCCGATCTGGAGAGCTCCAGGGCGCGCCGCGCCGCCGCTTCGGGATCCCGGAAATCCAGAGTCCACAGCCCGCCGGGATTGACGGCCGCCACGGCGCTCGCCTCTTCCGTCGCCACGACGACCTCCGCGCCAACCCGGGCGGCCGCATCGAGAAAGTCCCCCGCGCGATAGGTCGTCGTCGGCAGAAGGAGGAGAAGCCGCGGCACGGAGAGATGGTAATGCGCCGCGGAGATACGCCGTCGGGAAGCGGTCGGCCAGCGGAGCTCTCTCTGGACACGCGGTTGCGGTCCCGCGCTTTCCCCGTACGATGCCGTCCATGGCACGCGTCCTTCTGACCGGAGCGACCGGGTATGTCGGCGGGCGGCTCCGGCCGGCGCTCGAAGGCCGCGGCGTGGAGCTTTCCTGCCTCGTCCGCCGCCCGGAGGACCTTCGCGGGCGCGTTGCCGCCTCGACGCAGATCTTCGCGGGCGATCTGCTGGAGCCCGGAAGCCTCGGCCCGGCGCTCGCGGGAGTCGCGACGGCTTACTACCTCGTGCACTCCATGGGATCCGGCGAAGACTTCGCCCGGCGCGACCGCGAGGCCGCGAGCAACTTCGGAGCAGCGGCTCGCGCCGCGGGAGTCGAGAGGATCGTGTACCTCGGAGGCCTCGGGGATCCTTCCGCCGCCCTCTCGGAGCACCTCCGCAGCCGGCACGCGACGGGAGACACGCTTCGGGCGTGCGGCGTCCCGGTAATCGAATTCCGGGCGTCGGTCGTCATCGGTTCCGGCAGTCTCTCCTTCGAGATGATCCGCGCGCTCGTCGAACGGCTCCCCGTCATGATCTGCCCGCGCTGGGTCTCCGTCTCGACGCAGCCGATCGCGGTGGAGGACGTCGTCGCCTACCTTCTCGCGGCTCTCGACCTGCCGGCCGGCACCGCCGGCATCTACGAGATCGCGGGGCCGGATCGCGTGACGTACGGGGACCTCATGAGCGAGTACGCGCGGCAGCGCGGCCTTAAGCGCCGGTTCATTCCCGTTCCCCTCCTGACGCCGCGCCTCTCGAGCCTCTGGCTGGGGCTTGTGACGCCGCTCTACGCCCGGGTCGGCCGCGCGCTGATCGACAGCCTGCGCAACAGGACCGTCGTCGAGCATCCGGAGCCAGCGGCGGAGGCGTTTTCGGTGCGACCCCGGGGCGTCCCCGAGGCGATTGCGCGCGCGCTGGTGCGGGAGGAAAATGAGCTCGCGCAGACCCGGTGGAGCGACGCGTTTTCCGCCTCCGGACTGCGCCAGGGCCGCGGCGGAAACCGGCGCGTGGGCTCGAGGCTCGTGGACAGCCGGGCCGTCGTCGCGCCCGTCGACCTCGACGCGGCGTTTTCCGCTATCCGCCGGATCGGCGGTGCTACGGGCTGGTACTACGGCAACTGGCTCTGGAAGATCCGCGGCTTCCTGGACCTCCTGGCTGGCGGCGTCGGTCTGCGCCGCGGCCGCCGGGACCCGGATGCGCTCTACCCCGGCGATCCGCTCGACTTCTGGAGGGTCATCGCGGTCGAGCCCGGCCGGCTCCTCCGCCTGGCCGCGGAGATGAAACTCCCCGGCCGCGCCTGGCTGCAGTTTGAGACGAGCCCCGCCGAAGGAGGCACCGAGATCCGGCAGACCGCGATCTTCGACCCGTTCGGCCTGCCGGGCCTCGCGTACTGGTGGGCGCTCTACCCGATCCACCGCCGCATGTTCGCGGGAATGCTGCGCGGGATTGTGAAAGAGGCCGCCGACCTTTCAGGGCGAGTTCCCGTCGCCCGTTCCGGGCAGGGTTAGGTCGACACGGAGAGAGCAGGCTCCCGGGAAGACCCCTCTCCCGGTTCGCTTTCGAAAGATCATTCGCGCGTCGTACGTGCGTCGCCTCGAACCGGGCCACATCGGAAGACCGACGGCCCGCACCTGATAACTTCTCCCCTTCCGACAGGAGCTTTATGTCGCGGTTGCGCGCCTCTGCCCTTATTCTGCTGGCCCTCATGGCGACCAACGCGTCCCCGGCGCCCAGGCGACGCGGCCCCGCCGCTTCTAACGCGGGCTCCGCCGACGTGCTCCCGTTCCAGGCGGTCGAGACGACCCTCCCGAACGGCCTGAAGGTGATCGTGGTCCCGACCGGGTTTCCCAACATCGTCTCCCTCCAGATCCCCGTGCAGACGGGATCGCGCAACGAGGTGGAGGCGGGCAAGTCCGGATTCGCGCACTTCTTCGAGCACATGATGTTCCGCGGCACGAAGGCCTATCCGGCCGAGAAGTACCAGGCCATCCTGACGCGCGTCGGCGCCCGCCAGAACGCGTCGACGTCGGACGACTTCACCAACTACTACACGACCTTTTCGAAGGAAGACCTCGAGACGATGCTCGAGGTCGAGGCGGACCGCTTCCAGAACCTGGATTACTCGCTCGAGGGATTCAAGACCGAGGCGCGTGCGATCCTCGGGGAATACAACAAGAACAGCGCCAACCCGTTCTCGAAGATGGAAGAGGTCCAGCGCGAGAGCGCGTTCACGACCCACACCTACCGGCACACCACGATGGGTTACATCAAGGACATCGAGGACATGCCGAACCAGTTCGAGTACTCGAAGACGTTCTTCCAGCGGTGGTACCGCCCGGCGTACACGACCGTGATCGTCGCCGGCGACGTGAATCCGCCAGAGGTCCTCCGGCTGGTGACGAAGTACTGGGGCGGGTGGAAGGGCGGGAAGAACGACGTCGTCATCCCCGCTGAGCCGGCGCCGAAGGGACCGGTCTACGCGCACGTTTCCTGGACGAGTCCGACCCTTCCGATCGTCTGGGTGGGATTCCACGGCCCCGCTTATTCGGACACGGAACCCGACTTCGCCTCGATTCACATGCTGTTCGACCTCTACTTCGGGCCGACGTCGGAGCTCTACAAACGTCTGGTCCAGCAGGAGCAGCTCGTCGACCAGCTCGGGGCCTTCAAGCCGACGAACATCGACCCCGAGCTTCCCGTCATCTCCGCGCGCGTCAAGAAGATCGGCGACAGCATCACCGTGCGCGACGCGATCCTGAAGACGATGGGCGACGCGAAGGCCTCCCCGGTGTCCGAGGACCGCCTGCGCGAAGCGAAGTCGAACCTGCGCTACACGTTCGCGAGGACCCTCGACAATACCGACACGATCGCGGCGACGCTTGCGCGGTACGTGCAACACCATCGTTCCTACTCCACGCTGAACGCTTTCTACCGGCGCCTCGCTACGCTGACGCCGGCGGACCTCCAGGCGGCCGCGAACCGGTACTTCACGGACCAGCGTCTCGTGGTCACGACTCTGTCCCGGGAAGAGATGCCGGCGGGGATTTCGACGACACCCTCCCTCGCTTCGTTTGCCCCGGCGACGGGGGGCGCGGAATCCTCCGCGGCGGCCGAGTTTCCGCTGATCCTTCAGAAATCGGAGCTTCCGCAGCTGATGGTGAAGCTGCAGTTCCAGGCGGGATCCGCGCGGGACCCGAAGGGCAAGGAAGGTCTCGCGGCGCTCGCCGCGTCGATGGTTTCCGAGGCAGGATCGAAGGCCATGCGGATCGACGAGATCCGGAAAGCGTTCTATCCGATCGCCGGAGGGTTCTCCGCGCAGACGGACAAGGAGACAACCACCTTCACGCTGCGCATTCACCGCGACAACTGGAAACCTTTCGTCGACATCGTGCTACCGATGCTTCTCGAGCCCGGAATGCGGGACGACGACTTCCAGCGCGTGCGCGACGGTCAACGGAACGGCCTCCGGCAGGACCTGCGCTCCGACAACGAAGAAGAGCTCGCCAAGGAAGCGCTTCAGGACGATCTCTTCGCGGGGACGCCTTACGGGCACCCGGTCCTCGGGACGCTCGCCGGGATCGGTTCGATCACGCCGGATGACGTTCGGGCGTTCTGGAAATCCTTCTACACCCGAGGAAATGTCTCGATCGGCGCGAACGGCGCCGTCCCTGTGGAGTTTCTCGGTCGACTGAAGTCCGATCTCGCGCGGCTTCCCGACGGGGCTCCACCGCCGGCTCTGCAGATCACAGGCCGCCGGCCGAACGGTCTCGAGTTCCAGATCATCGAAAAGGACACGCGCGCGACCGCGATCTCGTTTGGCCGCCCGATCGAGGTCACGCGCTCGCACTCCGACTTCGCCGCGCTCTCCGTGGCGCGGGCGTGGCTGGGAGAGCATCGCTCCTCGACGTCGCACCTGTACCAGCGCCTGCGGGAAGCCCGCGGCATGAACTACGGTGACTACGCGTACATCGAAGCGTTTCCGGGAGGGATGTTCGCGATGCTCCCGAACCCGAACGTGGCACGCCGCGCACAGCTCTTCGAGGTCTGGATCCGCCCGGTCGTTCCGGTGAACGCGCACATGGCGATCCGCCTCGCGCTTTACGAGCTCCAGAAGCTCGTCGAGAACGGGATGTCGGCCGAAGATTTCGAAAAGACCCGGGGGTACCTGCGAAAGAACGTCTTCGTCATGACGGCCACCCAGAACCAGCAGCTCGGCTATGCGCTCGACTCGAAGTTCTACGGGACCGGAGAATTCGCTGCCACGATGCGCGAACGCCTCTCCGCGCTGAAGCTCGAACACGTCAACGCCGCGATCCGGAAGCACATATCTTTCAAGGATCTCTCCTTCGTGATCGTCACGAAGGACGCGGCGGGACTGAAGGAACGGCTTCTGGCAGACGCGTTCTCGCCCATCCAGTACGACGCGGAAAAACCGAAAGAGCTTCTCGACGAAGACAAGCTGATCGGCGCGAGGAAGCTGGCGGTCCGGCCGGACGCGGTCAAGGTGATTCCGGTGGAGGACGTCTTCTCGCGTTGACAGGATGGTCGATCCCCGCGTCGTCGTCATCGGAGCGGGGTTCGGAGGCCTGGCGGCCGCCCGCGCGTTGAACGGGGCGCCCGTGCGCGTCACGGTCGTCGATCGCCGGAACCACCATCTCTTTCAGCCGCTCCTGTATCAGGTCGCGACCGCCGCCCTGTCTCCCGGGGACATCGCCTATCCGATTCGAGCGATCCTCGCGCGGCAGCAGAACGCCGAAGTGCTCCTCGCCGACGTCGTTTCGGTCGACCCCGGCCGGCGGGAGGTGCTGCTCGCAGACGGGCGTTTGTCTTACGATTTTCTGATCGTCGCGACGGGGGCCCGGCATTCCTACTTCGGTCACGACGAGTGGGAGCCTTTCGCGCCGGGGTTGAAGAGCCTCGAAGATGCGCTGGAGATCCGCCGGCGGATCCTGCTCGCATTCGAGCGCGCCGAGCGTGAACAGGACTCCGAGAAACGAAAGACGCTTCTGACCTTCGTCGTCGTCGGGGCGGGCCCGACGGGCGTCGAGCTTTCCGGCGCGATCGCCGAGATTTCGCGCGACGTCCTGGTGCGCGACTTCCGCGCGATCGACCCGCGCGAGGCCCGGATTATCCTGGTCGAGGCGGGGCCGAGGATCCTGGCGGCGTACTCAACGGAAACTTCCGACCGGGCCTCGGCGGCTCTCGCCGGGAAGGGGGTCGAGGTCCGCACGGGGCAGGCGGTCGAGTCGATCCGGGAGAACGAGGTGCGCGTCGCGGGCGTCACCGTGCGAGCCGCAACGGT
>JBBQDF010000004.1:0-18507 GCA_038319475.1 Thermoanaerobaculia bacterium | reverse complement strand
CTCCGGCCCCCGGCGTCGGAACGGGAGAGGGAGAGGCGACCGCCTTCCCCGCGGAAACCTGAGCGGAGGCCGGCGGAACAGTGCTTCCGGGGGGCGCGGCGGGGGACGAGGCGGGCGAACGGGCAGAAGAGCCACCGCCCGCGAGCAGGTCTTCGATCGTCTTCAGGCGCGGCAGCTCGGCGAGCCGGAGCACCAGCATCTGGAGAATCAGCCCGGCGTCGTCCGCTCGCCGTGTCAGGGCATCGGCGTCGATCGCGAGCGCCATGCCGCGCAGGAGGTTCTCGTAAGGCATCGCGCGCGAAAGCGCCTCGACCCGGGGGCGGTCCGCGGCGGGCACGTCCCCGTTCGCGCCCGCCGCGGCGAGGAGCAGTGTCTTCCAGAGCTTCAAGAGCTCCTTGAAGATGTGACGCGGGTCCTCTCCCCCGTCGAGCAGCCGGCCGAGCGTCGCCATCGCGGCAGTCCGATCTCCGGTGGCGATCGACGAGTACACGCTCTCGAGCAGTTCCCGGTCGACCAGCGCCAGGATCGACCGGACGTCCTCGTCGCGGATCGTGCTCGCCCCTCCCGCGAGCGAGGCTGCCTGGTCGAGAAGCGACAGCGCGTCGCGCAGGCTCCCTTCCGCCGCGGAGGCGAGCAGGGCCAGGGCCCCAGGACCGATCGAAATCTTCTCCGCGGCGGCGACCCGCGCGAGCTGTTCCTCGATCTGCGCGACGGTGAGCGCCTTGAACCCGAACCGCTGGCATCTGGAGACGATCGTCGGCGGAATCTTGTGGAGCTCCGTCGAGGCGAGGATGAACCGGGCGTGCGGCGGTGGCTCCTCGAGGGTCTTGAGCAGCGCGTTGAACGCCTCGGTCGTCAACATGTGCACTTCGTCGATGATCGCGATGCGGTAGCGGTCCCGCTGCGGCGCGTACCGTACGGTCTCGATCAGCTCCCTCGCGTTCTCGATCTTGCGATTCGAGGCGCCGTCGATTTCATGGACGTCGAGGGACTCGCCGCGCGCCAGAATTTCCCGGCAGGACGCGCATTCCCCGCACGGGCTGACTGTCGGGCCCCGGTCGCAGTTGAGAGAGCGCGCCAGGAGCCGCGCCGTCGACGTCTTGCCGACGCCGCGCGGGCCCGTCAGCAGGTACGCCGGGGCAACGCGCCCCTCGGCGATCGCGTTTGAGAGCGTTCGCGCGACCGCCTCCTGGCCGATCAGATCGGCAAAGACCTTGGGGCGCCACTTTCGGGGGAGGGACAGATGTTCCGTCATCAGTGTAAAAATCCGGCGGTCGAAGATGGATTCAGGTTGACCTGCGGCGCACGGTGGCGCCTCCTGATCGCTGCTTCCTTCCGGACCTGACGAGGTTCGGAGACTTCCGTCGCACAGGGCCCGAACCCATCTTCGGCCGCCGGAAAAGTCATTCTAATGGTTCAGTCCCTTGTTGCGGGTCTTCCGTCATCATTTTCATCCCGAGGACAGATCCCTCTCCCGGGGCGACTGAGCCCGGCGTGTGAGGGGCATCCTCTCCTTTCCAGAGGAGCCAGATGACGCCCGAGACCACCGCGAATCCCGCGGCGAGATCGGTGTCGTGCAGCGCTCCCGGAGGCAGTTCGGGCCAGAGCCCACGTTCCGCGAGGAGACTGAACCCGAGTGAGAAGAGGCCGAGCGCGACCAAAAGGGCGGCGATCCACCCCGACGGCCGAGACAGCGTCATCACCGGCCGGAGCGGGACCGCACGAAGGCGACGACGGCTCGGGCCAGGGCGGCCGGCACCTCGCACGGCCGCAGCATCTGCAGGGTTTTGCCGGTCGCCCGGTAGCTGGTCAGGAATTTGCCGCAGGGAGGACACGCTTCGAAATGCCGCTCCAGGTGCCGGCGATCCTCTTCCGGCATCGCGCCGCTTTCGTAGTCCAGAAGGCAGTCGAGGATCAGCTTCTGGCAGGTGATCTCCTCGTGCGCCCCTTTGGCGGGCTCGCGGCTCGCGCCGCCGCAGGGGTCCCCCGGATTCTCAGACCCGGTCTTCGTCGTTTCGAGCGGTCCTTTCGGGTTCATCGGTGTCTTCCCGCGCGCGAAGCGCCGGGCGGTGCGGGAATCGTCCGGGCGTTCATCGCAACGCCTCCGCCGCCAGTCGCGCGGGAGGGCTCGAAATTTCCGACAGACGTTGGCGCACGTACAGCCGGGCGCGGTGGAGCCGCGACTTGAACGCGGGAATGGAAATTTCGAGCACTTCCGCGATCTCAGTGGGCGCCATCTGCTCGACGTCGTTCATCCAGATCACGTCGCGGTAGGTCGCCGGCAGCTCGGAAATGAATCCTTCGGCTCGGGAGGCGAGCTCCCGAAGCGCGGCGTCGTCGTCGACGGGAATGCCACCGTCCGGGAATTCCGCCGCGAGATGGCCGTCCGAGCGGAAGCGGGGAAGGTAGTCCTCGATCGCGACCGTCGGAAGCGAAGGCCGGCGCCGGGCGCGGCTGTACGCATTGTTCAAGGCGACCCGGTAGAACCAGGAGAAGAATTTCTTGGTGTCGTCGAACGTGCCGATCTTCCGGTAGAGGGTGAGGAAAGCGTCCTGCGTCGCCTCTTCGGCGTCTTCGGCGTTGCGAAGAACGCCGTAAGAGAGCGAGTACACCCGCGCGTGGTAGCGCTCGACCATCTGCTCGAAAGCATCCGGGTCGCCCGCCTTGATCCGGCGGACGAGGTCGAGGTCGGTTTCCTCCTGCCCTTCACTCATTGACTTACGCCGGGGCGGATCATGGGGGTTCAGATTCTATGCCGCACTCGAGGCCTCTCAGCTCCGCCGAAACGCTGAAAGTTCCGACGACCCCCCTCACCCCAACCCCTACCCCGGCTGCGGGAGAGTGAGGAAAGCCGCGCAACGACCACAGTGCCGAAAGCGACGTACTGGCGGAGAGGAGGGGATTCGAACCCCTGGTACCTTGCGGCACACACGCTTTCCAAGCGTGCTCCTTAAGCCACTCGGACACCTCTCCGGGTCGCCGAGGATACTTCAGCGCAACCAGGCGAGTCGAGGCGGCGGGGCTCGGGCCGACCACCGAAGGCAGACCCACTGCAGTAGGCAGCGCCGGGTCCGCCCGGCGTTCATCCCCTCCTCTCCGCCACATCAGCGGGAGCCCGCGGCAATCTCCTTCAGGTTGTCCCAGGAGTAGATCCCGTCGTTGTGCCGGTCCGCCCAGTCGACCTGGAGGGCATAGCCTCCAACCCTCCGGTGGCCGGACACCTGGAACGACAGCGGCGTGTAGGGACGGTCCGGCCCCTTGTAGAGGTTCCCCATGATGTCGCGTTCGCCCTTGCAGAGCGCGCAAGGACACGCCCGGCGCAGAGCCTCGAGCGCAATGTAGTCCTCTCGCCCGTCGGGCCACACGAGCGCGAGCTCGTTCCCGATGACCATCACGTCGCGCGCCGACTCGTTGGCCATGCGATCTCCCCGGGCCATCTTATCGGGCGCGGATCCAGCACCTGAATCACCACAACTATGGACGCCGCGGAAATCGCAAGCAATTCCCGCAGCGCCCACAGTGCTACTGCTACCGATCTGGAGAGGGCTGGCCCCTCATCCAGCCCTCTCCCGCCCGGGAGAGGGTATTTCTGGAGTCGCCACTCCGGCGATTACGCTCGCATCGGGAGGAGTCTCCTGACCGAAGGGAAGGAGGAGCCTCCCGATGCGGGAGCCGCAGCGAACGGAGGGGCGAGCCGAGCGGTCGAGCCCAACAGGGCGAGCCGCTCGGCGGTCGGCGAAGCCGACGTCCCGGAGTGAGCGGAGGCGACGGCCTATTCGTACCGAAGTGCTTCGATCGGGTCGAGGCGCGACGCCTTCACGGCCGGATAGAGCCCGAAGAAGATCCCGATCGAGACCGAGACGATGAGCCCCACCACGATCGCCCAGAGCGGGGTCTCTGCGGGAAGCGCTTCGAAGACCCGCTTGACAATCGCCGGAACCGCCATGCCGACGACGACGCCGATCGCTCCGCCGAGGACGGACAGCGTGGTCGCTTCCGTCAGGAACTGCAGGACGATGTCGCGTCGGAACGCACCCACCGCCTTGCGGACTCCGATCTCGCGCGTGCGCTCGGTCACCGAGACCAGCATGATGTTCATGACGCCGACTCCGCCGATCAAGAGCGAGATGAAGGCGATGAAGACCATCGCCAGGGTGATCCCGCTGGTGATCCCCTGGAAGCTTTCGATCATCTTGTCGGGCGTGACGATCCCGAAATCGTCCGGCTTGTTGAACGGCACGTGCCGCCGCGTCCTCAGGATCGCCGTGGCCTTCTGGATCAGGGCCGGTACCTGGTCGGGCCGGTGCGGAATGGTCGCGATCCGAAGCGCGTCGCCGTGGCTGCCTCCCGCCTTGATCCATGGGAAACGCCGGTCGAAGGTGGTGATCGGGATCAGGAGAAAGTTGTCGTTGGACTCCCCGAACATCTTCCCCTTCTTTTCGAGGATGCCGATGACGAGGTAATTGTCGTGCCCGAGCTGGATCCTCTTGTTCATCGGATCCTCGCGAGGAAAGAGGCGCTCGCGGATCTCTTCGCCGATGATCACGACGTCTCCGGCGTGGTCGATGTCGGTATCGGTGAAGAACCGGCCCTGCGACACGAACCGGCTCGTGGCGATCGGGTAATCCGGCACCACGCCGAAGATCCGAGGTGACCGGAGCTCCGCATCGCGGTACTTCGCGTGAAATTCCGTGTTGTCCCAGAGATACCGCTGGGGAGAAACCGCGCGCATCTCCGGCACGCCGGCCCGCAGTGCGGCGGCGTCCTCGAGCGTCAGGTCACGGCGCTGCCCCTCGCCTTCCGGCCGGTGGCCGCCCGGCCCGAAGCGGGGCTCGTACTTCTGGAACATGACCTGCGTCGCGCCAAAGCTCTGAAAGTTGCGGACCATGTTGTTGTTGAACCCGGTCACGATCGAGACCATCGCGATCACCGTGGCCACGCCCACCACGATGCCGAGGATCGTCAGCCCGGCGCGCAGCTTGTGGGCCCGGACGGCGAGCAGCGCGAACCGGACGTTTTCGCCGAACCCCCGGCGCAGAGATGCGGCGCCGCTCACCTGTTACTCGTACCGGAGCGCTTCGATCGGGTCGAGCCGCGACGCCTTCACCGCCGGATAAAGACCGAAAAAGATACCCACCGAGACAGAGACGAGAAGTCCGACCACAACCGCCCACGCGGGCGTCTCCGCCGGAAGCGCGTCGAACACGCGTTTCACGAGGGCGGGAATCGCGACGCCGACGACAACGCCGATCGCGCCTCCGATGAGAGAGAGCGTCGTCGCCTCGGTCAGGAACTGCAGCACGATGTCGCGCCGGAACGCCCCGACGGCCTTTCGGACGCCGATCTCGCGCGTGCGCTCGGTGACCGAGACCAGCATGATGTTCATCACGCCCACCCCGCCGATCAAGAGCGAGATGAACGCGATGAAGATCATCGCGAACGTGATCCCTCGCGTGATCCCCTGAAAGCTCTCGATCATCTTGTCGGGCGTGAAGATCGCGTAGTCGTCGGGTTTGTTGAACGGCACGTGGCGCCGCGTCCGGAGGACCGCCCGGCCTTTTTCGGTGATGAGCGCCACCTGGTCCGGCAGGTAGGGCACGGTCGCGATGTGGACCGTGTCCCCGCCGCTCGTCTTGATGAAGGGGAACTGATGGTCGAACGCCGTCAGCGGGACCAGCACGAAGTTGTCATTGGACCGGCCCATCATCTTGCCCTTGATGTCGAAGACGCCGATCACGACGTAGGGCGTGCCGTTCAAGGTCACCGACTTGTTGAGCGGGTCCTCCCGCGCGAAAAGCGCCTGTCGCACGTCCTCGCCGATGATCATGACGCTCGAGCCGTGCTCGAGGTCCGACTCGGTGACGAACCGCCCGTACCCGACGAAGTGGTTGTTCGCCATCGAGTAGTCGGGTGTTGCGCCCAGAACGACAGGAGTCGTCGTCTCCGCGTCGCGATACCGCACGTGAACGTCGGTGTTCCACAGGTACCGCTCCGGCGAAACCGCGCGCATTTCCGGCACGGATGCCTTCAGGGCCAGGGCGTCCTCGTACGTCAGGTCCTTGCGGCGCTTCTCGTCTTCCCCGCGACGACCCGGACCGAAGCGCGCCTCATATTTCTGAAACTGCACGAGCGTCGCGCCGAAACTCTGGAAGTTGCGGACCATGCTGTTGTTGAAGCCGGTGACGATCGACACCATGGCTATCACCGTGGCGACTCCCACGACGATCCCGAGGACCGTCAGGCCCGCGCGGAGCTTGTGCGTGCGAACCGCAAGCAGGGCGAACCGGACGTTCTCCCCGAATCCGCGGCGAAAGTGATCGAAGACCGAAGACATGGACCGGAGTTCAGTTCACTCGTACCGGAGCGCCTCGACCGGCGGCAGCTTGCTCGCCTGCGCCGACGGGATCCAACCCGCGAGAAGCCCGGTGATCGTGGCGACCGCGATGCCGATGAGGATGAACGAGGGTTTCACCTGCGCCGGGAAGACCTGGCTCACGGCGAGCGCGATCAGGGAACCGAGCATTACGCCGATCGCACCGCCGACGGCAGACAGCAACGCCGCCTCGAGCAGGAACTGCCACCGGATGTCGCGGCGGCGGGCTCCGAGCGCACGGCGGACGCCGATCTCCTTCGTGCGTTCGACGACCGTGACGAACATGATGTTCGCAATGACGATCGCGCCCACGACGAGCGAGATCCCCGAGATCAGGATCATGAGCAGAAAGGCGCCGGCCGAGATGTTCTTCCAGAGAGCCTGCAGGATGTCGGCGGTGACGAGCCCGAACGGATCGTCCTTCTCGAACTTGGTCTTTCGCAGGGATCGGAGGATCGAGCGCACCTCGTCGGTGGCCGCCGGCACGCCTTCGACGCCATTTTTCGGTTTGATGAAGATGCCGATGTCCTCGGAGGGAGCAATGTGCTTCTTGAAGAGCGTCAGGGGCATGTAGACCACGTTGTCCTGACTCTGCCCCATCACGTTGCCCTGCTTGGCGAGAGTCCCGATGATCTTCACGGGATAACCCTGGACCTTCATGATCCGGCCGATCGGGTCCACGTTGGGGAAGAGCTGGTCCTGCACATCCCAGCCGATCACGGCGACGGACGATGCCTGGTCGTACTCGGCCTGGGTAAAATAGCGGCCCGTCGAAACGTCGATCGTCATCGCGTTGGCCATGTTCGCCGTGTGCCCCTGCACCTGGACATCGGAGAGCTTGCGGTCTCCGTACTTCACGGGCCTGGTTCGGTCGCCGCGCCCTCCGACCTCCGCGCACAGCCGGCATTCGTTTCGGACGATCTGCATGTCGGTGAGCGTCAGGTCGCGCCGTTTCTTCGCGATCAGCCACTCCTCGCGGCTCGTGATGATCCCGTACTTGGTGAAGATCACGATGTCAGGATTCAACCCGATCACCTTGTCCTTCACGTACGAGTTCAAACCGGAGATCACGGACACCACGCCGACGACCGTGGCGACACCGATGATCACGCCGAGAAGAGTCAAGAACGCGCGGAGCTTGTGACGCGTCAGCGCCGAGGAGGAGAGCCGGAAGAGCTCGGGGATGCTCACGAGGCCTTCGGACCCTTGTCGTCCTTGGGCTTCTCGTTGTTGATGATGACCTTGTCGCCCTCTTTGATCTGCCGCAGCACCTTGAACGGCCCCGTCACGATCTCCTGACCGGGGGCGACCCCGTCCTTCACTTCGATCATGAGCTCACCGGCGATCCCGGTAACGACCTTCGCGAAGTCGAGCTTTCCGTTCTTGACCAGGTACACGCCCTCCTCGGTCGCCGGCCGGCCGCTGGCAGCGGGCGCGGGTGTCTTCGATTTGGGGTCCTTCTTCACGGGTACGTCGCGCACGACGAGCGCCTGGATCGGGATGGCAGTCGCGCCGTCCTTCTTTCCGGTCACGATCTCGGCCGTCACGGAGAAGCCGGGCCGGATCGTCGGCGGCGGATCCTCGATGCGGATCTTGACCTTGAAGTTGATTGCCTCGGAGTTGGCGGTCAGCGAAAGAAGATCCGGGTCGTTTTTCTGGATCGGAGAAGAGCCGACCTCGGTCGCCGTTCCCTTGAAGGTCTTTCCGGGATAGGCGTCGATCGTCAGATTCGCTGTCTGTCCGACGTGGACGGACGGGACCGACGTCTCGTCGACCATCATCACCGCCTCGACCTCGGACATGTCCGAGATGGTCAGCAGGTGCGTTCCCGCGTTGTTCATCGTGCCGATGACCGTGACTTCGCCCTCCTTGATCGGAAGAGCAGTCACGACACCGGCGATCGGCGCCACGACGGTCGTCTTCGACAGCGAATCCCGGCTCGCCGCGAGGTTCGCGCCGTTCTCGCGGAGCCGATCCTCGACCGCGGACACATTCGACCGCGCCGCATCCCAGACCGATTTCGCCCTCTGGAACTCCGCTTCCGAAAGGATCTTCGCGGTGAAGTTCTGGCGCGCCCGCTCAAAGTCGCTTTTGGCCTGCTGGGTATTCGCCCGTGCGGCCTGGAGGTCGTTGCGCATCGCGGCGAGGCTCGCTTCCCTTCCGGCCACACCCGCGGCGAGCTGCGCCTTGTCGATCTGGAGGAGGAGCTGGCTCTTCCTGACCTGGTCGCCCTCCTTGACCGCGAGGTTCACGATCTGGCCCATGACGAGCGCGGAAAGGTCGACCTTGCGGCGCGCCTGGATCTTTCCGTTCGCCGTGACCTTCGCCACCAGGTTGACTTTGTCCACCTTGGCGGTCGTGACCTTCGGGACGTTCCTGTCCCGGCCGCGGATCGAACCCATCAGCACGATCGCGAGGACCGCCGCCGCGGCGACCCCCAGGACGATCTTCCATTTCTTCGACATCAGGCGCTCCTCGTGCGTGAAAAGAAACCTTACGGTACTGCTTTTTACGGTATGGGCTAGGGAAAGTTCTCACGCCGGGAAGCGGGAGAAGTGGTGCGCCCAGGAGGACTTGAACCCCCAACCTCCTGATCCGTAGTCAGACGCTCTATCCAGTTGAGCTATGGGCGCAGGAACCGCGGAGGCTAACGGAATCAGCCCGCCTTTTCAAGGCTATCCGCCCCAGCCGTCCAACCTTGGGCCCGCGGTTTATTCTTCCCGGCATGGGCTCTCCGTCTCTTCCGCTGACCCGGTTCACGCCGGACGATGAAACTTACCAGCGCGAAGCCCTCGCGTTCGCGCGGATCGCCTACGCGGAGCGGGAAGTCCCGGTCGGGGCCGTGGTCGTCATGGACGGTCGGATCGTCGGACGGGGTCGAAACCGGCGGGAGGCGCAGCGCGACCCGACGCATCACGCCGAGATCGAGGCCCTCCGCGAAGCGGGACAGGCCACCGGAACCTGGCACCTCGAAGGGGCGACGCTTTACGTCACTCTGGAACCCTGCCCGATGTGCGCGGGCGCCGCCGTCAACGCGCGCGTGGCGAGGATCGTCTTCGGCTGCCACGACCCCAAAGCGGGTTACTGCGGAACGCTCGGCAACATACCGGCCGATGCGCGGCTCAACCACCGCTGCGTAGTCCAGGGCGGGCTCTTAGGCGAAGAAAGCGCGGAGCTTCTCAGGTCGTTCTTCCGGGCGAGACGGGGGTAGCTCTCGGCTGTCAGCTGTCGGTGTGTCGAGCGCCCCCGTTGCGCCCGACGCCTCAGGTGACCCCTGACGACCCCTCGTCCGGTCAGGAGAATGGCGGAGAGGGAGGGGTTCGAACCCTCGAAGCCCTCTCGGGCTTACCGGTTTTCGAGACCGGCCTGATCAACCACTCCAGCACCTCTCCGGGGGTTGGGGTCGGGAATCCTAGCATTCAGTGTAGGAATTGGCCACGCGGGGGTGGGAGGGTTGAGCGTTCAGCGTTCAGCGTTCAGCGAGGATGCCGGGCAAGGGACCTGTTTTCCAAGTCTCCGCCACAACTCTCCCTTCCGCCGCCGCCCGCCTCCCCGTACGCTATCGTTGCAACCCCGACCCTCTGAGCCCGTAAGTTACGCAGGGACAAATATGGACACCGCGATCGAGCTGAAGAACGTCTCCAAGTCTTTCGGAAAGTTCCGCGCCGTGGACGACCTCTCCTTCCGCGTGCCGCGGGGGATCGTGTTCGGCCTGCTCGGTCCCAACGGCGCGGGCAAGACGACCACGATCCGGATGACGATGAACATCACGGCGCCCGACACGGGACAGATCGACGTCCTCGGCCGCCCCATGGATCGGGAAACACAGAACCGCATCGGGTACCTCCCCGAGGAACGAGGGCTCTACCGGAAGATGAAGGTCCTCGATCACCTCTATTTCTTAGCCGCGATCAAGGAAGTCAACCGCGAGACCGCCCGCGCCCGCATCGAGGAGTGGCTCGACAAGATGGAGCTGCGGCCGTGGTTGAACAAGAAGGTGGACGAGCTTTCGAAGGGGATGCAGCAGAAGGTCCAGTTCATCGCCACGATCGTGCACGACCCCGAGGTCCTGATCCTGGATGAGGTGTTCTCCGGGCTCGACCCGATCAACACCGCGCTCGTGAAGGACTACCTGACCGCCTTCCGCGCGAAGGGAAAGACGATCGTCTTCTCGACGCACGTGCTCGAGCAGGCCGAGAAGCTGTGCGACGAGATCTGCCTGATGGCCAAGTCGAAGAAGATCCTGGAAGGGAACCTCCGGGAGTTGAAGCGCACCCAGGCGGAGGGGCAGATCCGAATGACGTTGAAGGCCTCGCCCGCCGAGGTCGCCGCGCTACCCGGGGTCTCGGCCTCGCGGTCCGTCAACGGCGCGTACGTCGTTTCGCTGGCGCCCGGTGTTGACCGCCAGGGTTTCCTGCGGGACGCGATTGGCCGCTACGAGGTCACCTCGTTTTCCGACCGCGAGCCGGAGCTCGAGGAGATCTACCTGTCCGCCGTCCAGAAGGCGGGGCTCGAAGAGACGCGGACCATCGAATGAGGAGAGCATGAACTGGAAGAAGATCTACGCGATTGTCCGTCGCGAATACACGGAACGGATCCGCACGAAGGCGTTCTGGATCGCGACGCTCATCATCCCGTTTCTCTTCGTCGGTCTCTTCATCGTGCAGATCGCGATCGCCCGCAAGTCGGGGGGCGATCGTAAGCTGGCGGTGGTCGACATGACGGGTCACCTTTTCGCGCCGCTCGCCTCGGAGCTGACGCACCCGGCCTCGACGGCGGTCGCGGGTCAGGGCGGCGACGAGATGAAGGGCGACGGCGCGCCGAAGCGCCAGACCATCCACTGGGTCGTCGAGCAGAGGCCGGTGACGGGCGACCTCGAGAAGACCAAGGAGGTCCTTCGGAAGGAAGTTCTCGCCAAGAAGATCAACGCGTATCTCATCCTCGAACCGGCGCGGCTGCAGAAGGACGAGGTGGAGTACTACTCGACTGCGGTCTCCGAGTGGATGACGCAGAACCAGCTCGAACGCGCCATCAACCACGTGCGCCTGCGCGAGAAGATCGTCGCGCACGGCCTCGCTCCGGAAGTCGGCAACGAGCTCGACAAGCGGGTGGACCTTCGCGCCTTCAAGATCACGGAATCCGGGACGGCCGAGGAGAAGGGCGCCGGGATCATCGCCGCGATGGTGTTCTTCTTCCTGATGTATTCGACGTTCTTCATGTACGGCTACCAGGTGATGCGCGGCGTGATCGAAGAGAAGAGCAACCGGATCGTCGAGATCGTGATCGCCTCGGTGCGCCCGACGGAGCTCATGCTCGGGAAGATCATCGGGATCGGACTCGTCGGTCTCACGCAGTATTTCGCCTGGTCGTTGATCGCCATGAACCTCTCGCTGCCGGGCATCGCGAGCATGCTCGCCGGATCGGACATGGCACCGAAGATCCCGCTCTCGATGCTGGGCTTCTTCATCCTCTTTTTTCTCTTCGGATATTTCCTCTACGCCAGCATCTACACCGCGATCGCGGCTCCGTTCAACACGGATCAGGAGGCGCAGCAGCTCGCGATGATCCCGATGGCGATGATCGTCTCGGGCATCGCGGTGTATCCCGCCGTCATGAACAACCCGTCGGGAGGCCTCGCGGTCTTCGTCTCGCTCCTCCCCTTCACCGCGCCCCTCATGATGTTCCTCCGCACGGCGCTCGGGCAGGTCCCGACCTGGCAGATCCTTCTTTCCGTCGCACTGCTCGCCGGGACGACCGTCGGACTCGCGTGGTTTGCGGGGCGCGTGTACCGGGTCGGGATTCTGATGTACGGCAAGAAACCGACGATTCCTGAGATCCTGCGCTGGGTCCGCTATTCGCCCGGCAGAGCGACTCCGGCGCCGGCGGCGCGGGAAGCGTCGTAGGCGGGTAGGCGGCTCTTCGCGAACCGGACGCGTTACCGGCGGCCGGAAGCGCGGCGGGGCTCGCCCTTGCGGAGCCGACGCAGGTACGAGACGGTGAGCGAAACGAGAGCCGCCTCCGGCACCCCCGGCTGAACCGTCGAGAGACGGCGCCGGAAGCGCTCGGACCACTCGGACATCAGGCAGCGCAGGTCATGAGCCGAGTGCGGGTCGAGGCCCGCGCGTCCCGCAAGCTCCAGAAGCTCTTCACCGGCCGCGGTCAGCGGCCTCGTCGCGCGTCGGGGCGCCCGCGTCCTGTCGTTGACGTTCATGCGCCGAGGCTTCGCTTCTGGCCGGCTGCTGCCCCCGCGGTCGCATGCAGGTTGGCGAGTTCGATGGAGAGGTCCAGCCGCTCCACCAGCGCTTCGAGCGTCGCCGCCGGCTCGGCAGGGCGAAACGTAAACGAAAGCTGGTCAGACGTCCGGTCCAGAGTGAAGCGGGCGAACGCCTCGGATTCCGCCCGGACCGACAAATAGGAAGTCCGCCAGTGCGGATCGACGGGGCCGCGCAACCCGATGGAGATCCGGCCAAACAGCGGTCCCAGCGACTCCCTCTTCAAAGTGGAGTGGTCGGCCCAGACGCCGTAAACGACCGGCTCAGGAGGCTTCGAACTGTCCATACGTGATGTCTGTCTCCAATCGAATACAACATCCGCGCCATGGTCAATCATCACGCACTTTCAGTAACTTGGAGCCCTCGACGTCCTGATGTTGTGACACGAATTGCAACGTGCGTTCGCCCCGAAATGCCAATGCACGTCCAATCCGTGCGCCGGCGCCGGCGGCGCGTCGCGGCGAAGCGGCGCTCAAAGGATGCCGCCTTAAGAGGGCTGCGTCGGACGCAACGCATCAGTAAGCGGCACCGCTGTCGATAACCGCCGGGAAGCGAACCCGTGTCGCGCCGCTACCGGCGCGCCGCGGCGTCAGCCGCGCTCAGAGGATGCCGCCTAGAGAGGGCTGCGTCGGACGCAGCGTCCTGACTTACGGAGCGGGATTCAACTGGTAGCCCATACGGGAATCGAACCCGTGTCGCGCCGCTACCGGCGCGCCGCGGCGTCAGCCGCGCTCAGAGGATGCCGCCTTGAGAGGGCTGCGTCCGACGCAGCGGCGTGACTTATGGAGCCGGATTCAACTGGTAGCCCATACGGGAATCGAACCCGTATTACAGCCTTGAGAGGGCTGCGTCCTAACCGTTAGACGAATGGGCCAACGGGCGGTGAAAAATAGCACACGCCCTGTTCACCGGCAAGACGGGCGGGGGGCGCGACTTCTACCCGGTTCGCCTCTGAGGGCCCTCAACCGCGGCGCCGTTACTCACGCGGAACGGATGCGGCGGTCAGCCAGGGCGAGTCCGCCGTAGACCTTGGGATCGACCAGCCGCCCCTCCGCGCGCCGGGCATCCAGCCACTCGTACGCTCCGGCAAACGGCACCTCGTAAACCCGGATGTTTTCCCCTTCGACACCCCCGCCGTTTCCCTCTCGCATGAGGCCGCGAGCGAGGTAAACGGTCACGATCTCGTCGGAGAGCCCGGGCGACGGCGGACCTTCGCACAGGATCTCGAGCGTCGCGGCGCGATAGCCGGTCTCCTCGACGAGCTCCCGGTTTGCGGATTCTTCCGCGGTCTCGGGCGAAGCCTGATCGCCGGCGAGCCCGGCCGGGAGCTCCAGCACGAGCTGCCCCACCGCCTCCCGATGCTGCTCGACGAACACCACGTTTCCTTCGTCGGTAATCGGAACCAGGATCGCGATCCCCGTGATGTTTCTTCTCTGGACGAACTCCCAGCCGTTTCTTCTCACGAAGCTCAAGTGCCGTCCCTCGAAGAGCACCTCGGGTTCGGAAGAGTTTTCGTCGGCCATACAGGAACTCTAGCGGGAGCCGAGCGACGAAGGCCAGCGAGACGGCCGCGGTATTCCGCGGTCAACCAGATCGGGAGCCGAGCGACCAGCGGGAGCGAGACGTGACCCTTCGCCTTCCGCCTTCCGCCCATTCGAGCCACAATCACCCGATGCCGCGCGCCAAGATCGTCTGCACCATCGGACCCGCCTCCGAGTCCCCTGAAATGCTCGAGCGTCTGATCGTCTCCGGGATGAGCGTCGCGCGTTTGAATTTTTCGCACGGGAGTTACGAGGAACATGCCCGCAACATCGGGGTGATCCGGAAAATTGCGGAACGAACAGGCCGCGCGGTCGCCGTGCTCCAGGACCTCGCCGGCATCAAGCTGCGCCTGGGGCCGATCGCAAACGGTCCCGTGATGATCCACACGGGAAACCGGCTGACGCTCACGACCCGGCCGGTTCCGGGAGACGCGCGCGAGATCTCCGTCACCTGGCCCGGGCTTCCTCCGAGCGTCCATCCCGGAGACATGCTGCTACTCGCGGACGGCGACCTTCAGATCGAAGCCGTCGAGACGACGCCGACGGAGATCATCTGCCACGTGATCGCGGGGGGATTGCTCTCCTCCAACAAGGGCATCAACCTGCCGACCCGCTCGATCAACGCCCCTTCCCTCACGGACAAGGACCTGCGCGATCTGGAATTCGGGATTGCCCAGGGGGTCGACATGGTGGCGCTCTCCTTCGTCCGCACCGCGGAAAACGTCGGCGACGCGCGCGCGTTCCTGCACGAGCGCGGCTCCAATGTCCCGCTGATCGCCAAGATCGAAAAACACGAGGCCCTGCGCAACATTGAGGAGATCGTCGCGGCGGCCGACGGGATCATGGTCGCCCGCGGCGATCTCGGCGTCGAGACTCCCCTCGCGCACGTGCCCCTCCTACAGAAAATGCTGATCGCCCGGTCGAACCGAGCGGGCAAGCCCGTCATCACGGCGACGCAGATGCTCCGCTCGATGGTGGACAGCCCGCGGCCGACTCGCGCGGAAGTGGCGGACGTCGCCAACGCGATTCTCGACGGGACCGATGCCGTCATGCTCTCGGAAGAAACCGCCAGCGGGAGGTTCCCCGTCGAGTCGCTCGAGACGATGGTCCGCATCGCCGAAGACGCCGAGACCGCCTTCCCCTACGACACGTGGCGGCCCCGCATCGTCGAGACCGGCGTGACATCTCTGCCCGAAGCGGTCGCGGACGCCGCGTGCACTCTCGCCGACGACATCGGCGCCGCGGCGATCATCGCCTGCACCCAGTCGGGAAACGCGGCTCGGCTCCTCGCGCGGCACCGTCCCGAGCACACGATCCTGGCGCTGACGCCCCTCCTGGAAACCTACCGGCGGCTGGCGCTCGTGTGGGGCGTCATCCCGCTCCGGATCGAGATGCCGGAGTCGACCGACGAGCTGATGGACCGCATTCCGGCGCTCGCCGTTTCGACGGGGCTCGTCCGGCCGGGCGATCGCATCGTAATCACCGCCGGGATTCCGATGGGCGTCTCGGGGAGCTCGAACTCCGTGAGGGCCGCGATCATCGAATAACGGCCGGGGCGTGCCGATTCGCCACGCCGCATTCGCGCCCGATTCGTGCTCTCATCCGGACCGGAGGAGCCCATGACGCCTTCGCCCGCCATCCTGCTTTCTCTTCTGGCCGCCGGAGCGCCCCCGCTCGTTCAGTCTTCCGCTCCGTCGCGACCCCCCGACGCGGCGCCCGCCGCCTCGTCCGCGCCGCGCATCAACGTCCCGTACACGCAGTTCCAGCTCGCAAACGGGCTGAACGTGATCCTCCACGAAGACCACACGGTGCCCATGGTCGCGGTCGATGTCTGGTTCCGGGTCGGCTCCGCGAGGGAGAAACCTGGCCGGACCGGGCTCGCCCATCTTTTCGAGCACATCCTCTTCGAGGGTTCCTCTCACGTGAAGACCGGCGAATTCGACACCCTGCTGGAAGGTGTCGGGGGGGACAACAACGGGTCGACTAACAACGACCGCACGAATTACTACGAAGTGCTTCCGTCGAACGCGCTCGACCTCGCTCTCTTTCTGGAATCCGACCGCATGGGATATCTGCTGGACGTCCTCTCTCCGGCGCGAGTTGATCAGCAGCGCGACGTCGTGAAGAACGAGCGCCGCCAGAGCTACGAGAACCGGCCTTACGGGCTCGCGTCGCTGCGGCTCGAGGAGGAGGTGTTTCCTCCGGGCCATCCCTACCACTCGCCGGTGATCGGCTCCATGGAGGACCTGACGGCGGCGACGCACGAAGACATCGCCGGGTTTTTCCGCAGCTACTACTCTCCGGGCAATGCCAGCCTCGTTCTTTCCGGCGACTTCCAGATCGAAGACGCGCGCCGGAAGATCGAGACATGGTTCTCCGACGTCGCGCCGGGCCCGAAGCCGCCGGTCCTCGCGGCAACCCCGGCGGTGCTGGCGGCCGAGAAGCGCGTGACCATGGAAGACCGGGTGCAGCTTCCCCGCCTCTACATGGCGTGGATCACCCCCGCTCATTTCGCGCCCGGCGACGAGGCGCTCGATCTGCTCTCGAGCGTGCTCGCGTCCGGGAAGAATTCGCGCCTTTACAAGCGGCTGGTGTACGACCTCCAGATCGCGCAGGACGTCTCCGCCGTGCAGGACTCGCGCGCGCTCGCGTCGATGTTTCTGATCGTCGTTACGGCCCGCGGGGGGCACGGATTGAGCGAGATCGAAAAAATCGTGCAGGAGGAGATCGACCGGTTGAAGCGTGAGCCGCCGACCGCTCGGGAGCTCGAGCGCGCCATCAACCAGTACGAGGCGGGCTTCTACCGCGCTCTGGAAAGGAACCGCGACAAGGCGGACCTCTTCAATGCCTACGACATGGAGGCGGGCCGTCCCGACTACTTCAACGAGGATCTGGCCCGGCACCGCGCTCTCGACGGTCGCGACGTGCAGAGCACCACGCGGCGGCAGCTTCCGGACGACGGACGCGTCATTTTGAGCGTCGTCCCGACCGGCAAGTCGTCGCTCGCCGCGGCGAAAGGCGGCGCGCGATGAGGCGCCGCCGGAGCGCGTTCATGGCCGCGGTCCTGCTCGGCGCGGTCCTCGCCGCCGGGGCGGCGCCCGACCGCTCCAAGGCCCCGCAGCCGGGCCCCCCCGTCTCCCTGCGCCTTCCGGAGACGGCGAGGCTGAAGCTCTCAAACGGCATTCCGATCTTCTTAGTCGAGCGGCACAAGGTGCCCCTCGTCGAAGTGCTCGTCGTCCTCCGAGGCGGCGCATCGGCGGATCCCGCGGCGCGCCCGGGACTCGCGAGCCTGACCGCCGACCTTCTGGACCGTGGCGCCGGTTCCCGTTCCGCGCTCGAGATCTCGGACCTGGCGGACACTCTCGGCGCGGCGCTCGACGCGGGAGCGGGCTGGGATACGACGACCGTCGGAATCAACGTGCCCGTCGCACGGCTGGGCGAAGCGACCGCCTTGCTGGCGGATCTCGTGCGCAACCCGACCTTCCCCGCCGATGAGCTCGAGCGCGTTCGTCAGGAACGGCTGACGGAGATGCTCCAGTCGCGAGACCGCCCGGCGGAGATCGCAGCCGCCGCGTTCGCGCGCGCGGTGTTCGGATCTCATCCGTACGGCCGGCGGGCGGAAGGAACGCCGGCCGCGATCCGAAGCGTCACACGGGACGAGGTCAAGCGATTCCATGCGACGCGCTACACGCCGGGGGCCGCCGCGATCGTGATCGTGGGCGATTTGCGCGCCGCCGAGGCTCTCACGCTCCTGGACCGCGCGTTCGGATCCTGGGCGGCGGGCGGCGCGGCCGCCGCTCCCTCGACTCCTCCCGCGGCGCCGCAGCTCTCCGGACGGCGCGTGGTCGTGGTCGACAAGCCGGATGCACCTCAGTCGCAGATCTGGATCGGGCGCGTCGGCCCCCCGCGTCTGACACCCGACTACTTTCCCCTGCTCGTCGCGAACACGATCCTCGGCGGCTCGTTCACGTCGCGCTTGAACCACAATCTGCGCGAAACGAAGGGCTACACGTACGGCGCGTTTTCGCGCTTCGACTACCGGATCTCGACGGGCCCGTTTTTGGCGTCGGCGGCCGTGCAGACGGACAAGACCGGCCCCGCGCTCGCCGAGTTCTTCAAGGAGCTGGAGGCGATCCGCGAGGAGGTCCCCGCGCCTGAGCTCGAGCGGGCGAGGAACTATGCCGCCCTCCGGTTCCCCGCCGAGTTCGAAACGGACGCGCAGGTCGCCGGACGCGTGCGCGACCAGTTCGTGTACGGGCTTCCCGACGACTACTTCAACACCTACGACTCGCGCATTCAGGCGGTAACCGGCGCCGACGTC
>JBBQDF010000003.1:0-25661 GCA_038319475.1 Thermoanaerobaculia bacterium | reverse complement strand
AGCGCAGCTCTGCTTTTCTCCCGCCGTACGAACAGGAGAGGTTCGGGGGAGGAGGCCGTCCTGCGTCGAGGGTCAAGACTTCCTTACAGCCATTCAGGTCGGAAGGTCCTCGGGGTGGGTCGCGCGCGAGCGGGCTTCTTCCGGGTCCACGACGCCTTCGCGGACCAGCGCGGCGAGGGACTCTTCGAGGCTGATCGAGCCCTGCTTGCGGGTCAACGCGATTTCCTGATTGAGGTGCTGCAGCGCGTTCTTGCGGATGTGCTGGCGGGCGCCGTAACCGACGACGAGGAGCTCGGCGGCGGCGGCGAGTCCGCCTCCCCGGCGGGGCAACAGCGTCTGCGTCAGGATCGCGGCGAGCGCCATCGAGAGCTCCTGCCGGATCGTTCCCTGACGCTCGTTCGGAAAGGAGTCCGCAATGCGCGACACGGCCGAGGCCGCGTCGGTCGTGTGGAGGGTCGAGAGGACCAGGTGGCCCGTCTCCGCCGCCGCCAGGGCGATCCGCATCGTTTCGGGATCGCGCATTTCGCCCACGACGAGGACATCAGGCGCCTGGCGCAAGGCCGCGCGGAGCGCCGTCGGGAAATCCGGGGCGTCGGGCCCGATCTCGATCTGCTCGACCAGGCTCGCGCGGTGCGGGATCTCGTACTCGACCGGATCTTCGATCGTCACGATGTGTCGCGCGTCGCGGCGGTTGATCTCCTCGACCATCGCCGCGAGGGTCGTGCTCTTGCCCGATCCGGTGGCGCCGCCGATCAGCACCAGGCCGCGGGGCAGCCGCGTCAATGCCTCGACCGCCGCCGGCAGCCCGAGGGAACCGAGCCGCGGCGCCTCGGCCGGAAGCGAGCGGACCGCGGCGGCCGCTCGCCCTCTTTCACGATGCAGGTTGATCCGGAAACGGCCGAGTTTCCGGTCCCGGAAGGAGCTGTCGGCGATGCCCTCCGCGCCGTATTTCCCGCGTGCCCCGTGGGACATCGCGGGAAGAACGGCCTCCTCGATCTCCTCGCCCGAAAGCGGCGCCTCGGGTAGCCGCGCGAGCCTCCCGTCGACGCGAACGCAGGGCGGCGCCCCCGCGACGAGCAGGAGATCGCTGCCCCGTCGCGCGACCAGCTCTTCCAGCCACCCGGTCAGCCGCACGGCGCCCTGCGGCCCCGGCTGGCCGAGCTCCGGCGGCAGCGAGGAGAAGGACGCGTCCTGCCCCTCGTCGATCGGGGCGATGCCCCCCGGGCCCGTGTTGAGTTGCCGGATCAGCCGGTTGATGTCGTCTGTTTCGTCCATCGGCTCATGCTATGGAAAGTCCGAAGAACCCGGAAGGGAGGATAAAAATTTGATGAACCGAGAAACCCGTCGGGCCGGCCGGCATCTATTTCCGTTTATGAAGACTCTTTCGCTCCATCGTTTCTCCCGGGGCATCGTCGCGATCGTTTTGCTGGCGGGGAGTTTCGGCGCCGCTGCCGGCGCCGCGGGTCCGAAAGACCTCCCGACAGCCGGTCCCGGCCCCGGGGGGGCAACATCGCTCGCGCTCGCGCCGGGGCTGTCCTTCACGGACGACTCCTCGAGCAACTTTCCGATACGAGCGGAGAACCTGTCCGATGGACGGATCGCGTCGGACCGTCCGACCGCGATCTTCTTCGGTACTTCTCACTGCTGGAACACGAACCGGGAGGCGGAGCGGTTCGTCCGGCTTTACGAGGCGAAAAAGGACTCGGTGCGCTTCGTCGTCGTGGATCTCGATCGCCCCTCTTCGGACCAGAAGGCCCTCGTCTCGCGCTTCTATTCGGGGTACATCCCGGCGCTGGCGTTTTTAGATCGCGACGGCACGGTCGTGTACAACAAGTCGGGCGAGACGGCCCGCGAGCGAGGGGATAGCAGAGGCCTGGAGGAGCTGGTGAAGAAAGCGACGAAGTAGGTCCCGTCCACCCGCCTGACCCCCGACCCTAACGCGTGACCCCTGCCGCCTCCCCAGGGTACAGGCGGGCCACAAACTCCGCGTATCCGTTGTAGGGCAGGGTCGGCCGGCGCTCGATCCCTCCCGGTCCGAAGAATTTTTCCGTTTCCTGCGACCAGCGGGGATGCGGAACCGCGGGCTGCACGTTGGAGAGGAACCCGTACTCGAAGGGTGAAAGCGAGTGCCAGAAAGTGGGCGGCTCCTGCTCCGTGAATTCGAAGCGGACGACCGCCTTCGGGCTCTTGTATCCGTATTTCCAGGGCATCTTGATCGCGATCGGAAGCCCGTTCTGCTTGGGTAGCTCGCGGCCGTAGCTCCCGATGGCCACGAACGCGAGCTCGTGCGTCGCTTCGTCCATGCGGAAGCCCTCGAAGTACGGGAACGGGTACCACGGCTTGCCCTGCTCCGGCGCCTCGGAGGGGCGGTGGAAGCTGACGGTCCGAAGGTACTTCGCGGAGGCGAGCGGCCGGGCCAGATCGATCAGCGCCTTCAGCGGAAAGCCGGTCCACGGCACGGCGATCGACCAGGCTTCGACGCAGCGATGCCGGTACACGCGCTCCTCGATTTTCATCCGGCGGACGAGATCGTCGCGGTCGATCGAGAACGGCTTCTGGACGAGGCCGGCGATCTCGAGCAACCAGGGCCGGGTGGTGAGCTTCTGCGACGCGTGCGCGGGCGCGTCCTTCGTGTCTCCGAACTCGTAATAGTTGTTGTAGCTCTCGACGATCTCGGGCCGCGAGATCGGGCGGTCGACCCGGTAGCGCGGATTGCGCCGCGCCGGGTAGAGGCGCGCGACGTCGCGGGGAACGGCAGTCTCGGAGCCGCCGGCGCTCGCGACGCCGGGCAAAGCGGTCAGGAGGGCGCCGATCCCCGCGGCCGCCATCGTCTCGAGAAGGCGTCGGCGGTCCACGACGAGACCTTCCGGAGTCACCTCCCGATCGGGAAGCGCCCATTGTTTTTTCCTACGGACCTTCAGGGTGCCTCGATGCCGTCCGGTCCGACTCGCAAGACCCGGGAGATCACGAGAGCGACAGACGGCGGACAACGGAGAGCCGAGGGCTGACAGCTGAGAGCTGACAGCTATCCGGCGAGATGCCAGTCGCTGTGCGGCGCCTGGTTCTCGACGAACCAGCCGTGCAGGAGACGGCCGTAGCCCACCGGCTTCCACCCGATCGAGTCGAAGAAGGGGCGCAGCGCGAAATGGAGCCGGCGGAGGTTGTAGAACGGCACTCCGGTGAAGAAGTGGTGCTCGAGGTGATGTTGCGAGGAGAGATACCAGAAATCCCACCAGCGCGAGGGCTTCAGGACCGTGCCCCATTTCGCCGGGTCGTCGGGGTCGATGGCGTAATGCTGGCCGAGGCGGTTCAAGCCGAACGCGATCGGAAAGACGAGAAAGTAAGGAACGAAATAGACGCGGGCGAGGACGGAGGTACCGCCGGCGGCGAACAGCAGTCCCATGATGCCGAAGTGCAGGACGATCGTCGAGAGCCGTTCGGCCATGATCCGCCGGCGCAGCTTCGGGGGATAGCTGGCGGTCTCGCGCGCCGCGGCCCGGAAGTAGATCGGGAAGAGGACCGGGGTGAAGTAGAGGGCCTTCACCCAGCGGCGGTTGCGCTTCGGTGAAAGGTAATGCCTCTTGGGGTCCGCTTCGGGGTCGCCGAGCTCCGCGTGGTGTGTGAGATGCCATCGCGTGAACTGCAGAGCGGAGAGGCCCGACGGGATGGCGTAGAGCAGGCCGAGCAGGCGTTCGGCGCGGGGCCGCGGCCCGTTGAAGACGGCGCGGTGAACTACCTCGTGCAGGAGAACGGTGAAGTTGAATGCCGTCCATCCCGCGACCAGGGCGGCGGGAATCCACACCCAGGGCTCCTGAAACCGCCAGCAGACCGCCATCGAGAGCAGGAGGATCGCGAACTGCCGGAGCGCGACGGCGAAGTGGCGGGCTGGACTCTTACGATGAAGCTCTTTCAACAGGTCGTGAGGGATCGCGCGGATCAACCGGCCCCGCAGGTCCCGCGACGCGACGGACCAGTGATGCTCCCCGCCCATCGGCGGATATTCCTCGGGACGCGGCGGCGGAAACGGGATTGGTCTGGCGCTCATGGAACCTCGATCAGAACCTCCCTGCGGCAGCCCTTATTCTAGCGAGAGTCAAGGGTTGAGCGTGGAGCGTCGAGCGTCTGGTTCTGAGGCCCAGGCGGGTCAGGCCCCATACTTGACCTTCACCCGACGCGTGACACCAGGGCTCGGGGCTCGAACGGGCCGGCGGTCTGAAATTTGCGAGGTGCCAGGGCGTACCGTTTTTCGAAACAGGGGGATCCACCGATGCGCCATTCGAGAAGAGTCCGGATCTTTTCCGCGGCCGTTCTGGCCGCGTTCGTCTGCGGGTCTGCCACGGCGTCGCTGCTGTCCGACTTCCAGGCCCGACTCGCTCAGACCTTCTGGTCCGCCCATCAGACGGAGGCGATTCTGCGGACGCTCCCGCAATCGACGGCCGCCGTCTCGACGCCCGACGGCCTCTCCTCCTACGCCGCCCTGCTTTCCGAAAATATCGCGTCGTTGAACACCGGAGCGACCGTCCGCCTCGCGACCGACGAGCAGCGCCGGGTTCTCGCAGAAGGCCTCCAGGCGCTCGCCTCGATGCTGCACGACCAGACGGCCCTCGCCACAAACCGGGGCCTCACAGCCCTGGTCTCCACCCTTCAGTCGCTCGAGGAGTCCTGCCGAACAACCATCGCCCAGCTCGGCGCCCAGAAGCACTGACCGGGCGTCTGCCGCCCTGAAGTTGGGCCACCGGCAGACTAGTGGCCGCAGCGAAAGAGGGAGCCCTTCAAGGCGAGCCGCCCCGAAGCTGCGCCACCAGCAGACTGGTGGTTAGGCTCGCCCCGGGAGGTGTCTCCCGACCAGAGGGTGGGAGGAGCCTCTCGGGGCGGGAGCCGGAGCGAACGAAGGGAGCATGCCGGCGGTCGAGGCCGCACCCGGCCGAGCCGCCGGCCGGTGCCTTCGCCGCGCACGGCGAAGGCAGCTCCCGCAGTGAGCGGAGGCGACGTTTACGTTCCCTGCTCCATGTTCGCGACGGTGATCGTCTTCTTCTCTTTCGCCATCGAACCCTTGATCGTCACCTTCTTGCCCGCCATCGCGGCCATTTTCGCCATCATCGCGTCGTCGCCGGAGAGGACGAAGACGCTCTTGTTGTCGGGCGTGTAAAGGGCCCAGCTGGCGCCCTTGTCCTTGACGCACTTGGCGGCGCAGTCGGCGTGCTCGGCCTTGGCGCCGGCGGCGCCGCAATGGGTTTCCGTGACGTATCCCGTCCAGCTGCCCTCGGATTTGTCCGCCGCGGGAGCCGCCAGGGCGACGAATCCGATCGCGACCGCGGCCACCATCGCCCGGGACAGAATGTTTTTCATGGAGAACCTCCTGTTGATTTGCTACGGGACCGGAAAATCCGGCGCCGGAAATCATATACGTTGGCAGGCGTGCTTCGGATGAGCCCGGAGAGGGCGTTTCTTTCGGGGATGTACCGCGCGGCGCTCGAGGCCGTGGATCCGGCCCGCGCGGTCCGAAGGGCACTGGGCGAGCCCGCGGTCCGGGCTCGTCTGCGCCAGGGCAGGCGCGTGGGAGTGTTCGCGGTCGGGAAGGCCGCCCGCGGGATGTTCGAGGGCGTTCGCGCCTCTGCCGGAGGCGCGCTCCTCGTGCTGCCGCGCGGGTCACCCTCGATCGATCGCCCTGGCGTCGAGGTGTGCTTCTCTTCCCATCCCGAACCCGACCGCTCGAGTGTCGAGGCGGCCCGGCGAGCGGTCGAGTTCTTTTCGGGGTTCAGTCGGGAGGACGTGATTCTGTGCCTCGTGTCCGGAGGTACGTCGTCGCTTCTCTGCTTTCCCGTCGCCGGCCTTTCTCTCGCCGCGAAACGAAGAAGGGTCCGGGAGCTCTCGCGCTCGGGGGCGTCGATCGCAGAGCTCAACCGGCTGCGCACGTCGCTCTCCCGGATCAAGGGCGGGGGACTCGGACGCGTTACGAAGGCTGCTCTCGTGACGCTGGTCCTCTCCGACGTTCCGGGCGACCGGCCCGCGCTCATCGGGTCCGGCCCGACGCTTCGCCGGTCACGAGGCGATCTCGTCCGCGTCGTCGCGTCCAACGCCACGGGTCTCGAAGCCGCTGCCGAATACGCGCGCCGGCGAGGCCTCTTCCCCCTGGTCCGCCGCGCACGTCTCCAGGGCGAGGCGGCCGGCGAGGGAGGGCGGATCGCGCGGTCGGTGCGAAGGCTTCCCGCGGGCCGAGTGCTCCTGGCGGGCGGAGAAACCACGGTGACGCTCCCCCGGCGGGCGGGCCGCGGCGGGAGGACGCTCGAGCTGGCGCTCTCGGCCGCCCTGGTCCTCGAGGGCTCGGAAGGCACGCTCCTCGCCGCGTCGTCGGACGGCCGCGACGGGAGCTCCCGGGCGGCCGGCGCCTTCGCCGACGGCACGACGATCGAGCGCTCCCGGGTCCGCAGGCTTTCAGCCGCGCTCGCTCTTTCCCGGCACGACACGGAGCCCTTCTTCGAGGAGCTCGACGACCTGCTGGTGACGGGACCGACCGGCACGAACGTGTGCGACTGGGTGTTCGCGATCGGGCCCAGGACGTTGATATAATTAACGGTTCGCCCATGAGACCGACGGAGAAGAACAGGGAGCTGGCCTCCCTCGAGCGATACACCGAAGCCCCGAAGAAATTCGGCGCGTATCGGATCGCGCTCGGCTTTCCGAACTCCTACGAGATCGGGATGTCCAACCTCGGCTTTCAGTGGGTGTTTCGGCTGTTGAACCGCGTTCCGGACCTGGTGTGCGAACGGTTTTTCTTTCAGGAAGGGGAGCCGCCCGTCACCTTCGAGACGGGCGCCTCGCTTTCGGATTTCGGGCTGCTCGCCTGGTCGCTCTCCTGGGAGATGGACGTCGTCAACATTTTGAAGAGTCTGCGCGCGGCCGGAATTCCGGAGCGGCGCTCCGACCGTGACGAACGCCATCCCGTCCTGCTCGTCGGGGGCGACATCGCGCGAATGAATCCCGCCGCGCTGACTCCGTTCGTCGACATCTTCGCGCTCGGCGACGGCGAGCGGCTCGTCCCCCACATCGCGGAGCTCGTCCAGTCGGGGCGCTCCCGGCCGGATTTTCTCGCCGCCGCCGCGAAGCTGCCCGGTTTTTTTGTCCCCGAGATCCACGGGCCGCGCGCCGAGGCCGCCGAAAGCGGAAAGGTCGTCATCCAGCAGCCGATGTCGCGCAACGAGATCACGTCGTTCTTCGAGGTGCCGCACACGACGGTGCTCACCCCGCGCACGGAGCTCGCCGACAAGCTCTTAATCGAGATCTCGCGCGGGTGCACGGAGATGTGCCGCTTCTGCTGGGCCGCGTACGCGATGGCGCCGATCAAGCAATATCCCGCCGCGTCCATCCTGAAGATCGCGCGGGACGCGCGCGCCCTGACCGATCGCGTCGGGCTGATCGCTACCGCGGTGTGCGATCACCCCGAGATCGAGGCCATCCTGTCCGGGCTCTCCGAACTCGAGTTTCACATCGCGCTCTCGTCGATCAAGATCGACGCGATCGAGTCGCCGATCCTTCAGATCCTCGCCCGTCAGGGGGAAAAAGCGCTCGCCATCGCTCCGGAAGCCGGTAACGAGCGGCTGCGCCGGCACATCAACAAGAAGGTGTCGGACGCCATGCTGCGCGAGAAAGCGCGGCTGGTGTTTGCGACGGGTTTCACCCGGCTGAAGCTTTATCTCCAGGTCGGACTCCCGACCGAGACCGACGAGGATGTGCGCGACATCGTGCGCACCGTCTCGGACCTGCGCGAGATCGCGATTGCGGAAGGCCGCGCCGCCGGACGCGTCGCCCAGCTCGTCCCGAGCGTCAACGCCTTCATTCCCAAGCCGCACACGCCCTACGAGGACGAGTCACTCGCGTCGGAGGAATCGCTCAAAGAAAAGCTCGCGTTTCTTCAGCGCGAGTTCGACGGGATGGGTCACGTCGCTTTTCGCGGCATGTCGGTCGGGGAAGCGGTGTGGGAGGCCTTCCTCGCGAAGATGGACGAGACCGGCGCCGACATCCTGGAGCAGGCGGCATCCGGCGTCCCCGTCCGGCGGCTTCTAAAGGAGCACCGCGAGCGGATCGCCGCCGTGGTGCGGCCCTCGTCCGTGAATCCGGTTTCCGCCCCGGCCGCTCCCACTCCCTGGGCCTTCATCTCCAAACGCTGACCTTTCCAAAGAGAGGGACCTGCCCATGAGAGGTCTTCCGTCGCGCCTCGTGCCGCCTCGTCTCTGGTCCGCGCGCGCTCTGACGGCGGTCTTTTCCGCCGCGGTTTCCTGCGGCGCGCTTTTCGCGCCGACCGCGCGGGCTCTCGACCTGCCTCCGGCGAGCGTGCCCCGCGAGATGTTCCGCGCGCACCGGGAAAAGTTCCTGGCGAAGCTGCCGCCGGGCTCGGTCGCGATCCTCCACGGAGCGCCGGTTCGAATGATGTCGAACGACACCGAGTATCTCTACCGGCAGGATTCCGACTTCTACTATCTGACGGGGTTCGAGGACGCCGAGGCCATCGCGCTCTTCCGTCCCGGCGCGCCGGACGGGAAGCGCTACGTCCTGTTCGTCCGCGCGAGAGACCCGCGCGCCGAAGCCTACCAGGGGCCGCGTCCGGGCCCGGAAGGCGCGGTGTCCGCCTTCGGTGCGGATGCGGCGTTTCCGATCGCCGATTTTCAGGATTCCCTGGCCCGTTCGGAAGGCCGCGGAGCGGTCACCGGGTACCTGGCTGGTGTCGAGACCCTCTACCTCTGGGACGGCGGAGACGACAAGTGGGCTGCCCGATTCCGCGACACGCTTTCGACACTCCGCGGGCGCGACGCGGGCCCGGCGACGGTGACGGACGCCCGCGTCATCCTGCACGAGCTGCGGCTCGTCAAGGACGCCGACGAGCTGACGCTTCTGCGGCGCGCCTCGGAGATCTCGGCCAGGGGCCACGTGGCGGCGATGGCGGCAACGGCTCCCGGGCGCTACGAATTCGAGGTGCAGTACGCCCTCGACGCTTCCTGCGGCGCCAACGGGGCGAGGCGGATGGCTTACCCTTCGATCGCGGCGTCGGGACCGAACTCCGTCTTCCTGCACTGGGACAGGAACGACCGCCAGCTGCGCGACGGCGATGTCCTTCTGAACGATTCCGGCGCGGAGTACGGGTACTACGCGTCGGACGTGACGCGCACGTACCCCGTCAACGGCCGGTTCTCGACGGAGCAGCGCGCGGTCTACGACGCCGTGCTGGCCGCGCAGAAAGTCGCGATCGCCCGCATCCGCCCCGGGGCGACGAAAGAGGAAATCGAGCGGGCCTCGGCGCGCGCCCAGACGGAAGGGCTCGTGCGGATCGGTCTCCTCTCCGGCGACATCGACAAGCTGGTGGCCGACCGCGCCTACTTCAAGTTCACCCGACACGGCATCTCCCACTGGGTCGGGATGGACGTACACGACCCGGCACGGTATGGCGTGGGCTCCGCATCGCGGGTGCTCGCTCCCGGGATGGTGCTGACCGTCGAGCCGGGAATCTACATCCCTGCCGACATGGCGGGGGTGGACCGCAAGTGGTGGAACATCGGGGTGCGGATCGAGGACACGATCGCTGTCACCGCGACGGGATCCGAATGCCTCTCGTGCGCCGCCCCTAAGGAAGTCGCGGATGTCGAGAAGGCCGTCGGCAGAAGGCCGTAGTCTCTGCCTTCCCCTCCCGGCGTCCTTTCGATCCGAGGCGCACATGCATTTTCGACGGGTTTATAGGGTGACCACATTCGTTCCGCCGGAAAACGTCGACGCTCTCATCGCCTCGATCGCGGCCGTGGATCCGCTGGGAACCGGCCGCTACGATCGGGTCTGCTGGCGGTCGGCGCCCGGCATCGAGCAGTTCCGCCCTTTGGAGGGCGCGAACCCTTCGTACGGAAAGATCGGCGAGGTGGCGCACTCCGCCACCGTGAGGCTCGAGTTCATTCTGCCCCTGAATCCCGAAACTCTGCGGCGCGTGCTGGAGGAAGGTCTGTTTCCGGCTCACCCGTGGGAGGAGCCCGCCGTCTTCATCGATGAAACCACGGTGACGGACGGAGAGGGACGGCGCGGTGAAGAGTGAAGAGTGAAGAGTGAAGAGTGAAGAGTGGTGCAAGCCCTTCCGAACTACCCCTGCCGCGCCAACCGCCAACCGCCTATCGAGGCACCAGGATTCTCACTTCGTGCTCCGACGCGCGGCACACGATCGGCGTTTCCAGCACGCAGTCTCCGTCCACCTGGACCTCCACCGGATAGCTCTCGAGAGACCGGATCTCAACCGTCCGACCTCGGACGGTCCGCGCGATGCCGTCCTCGAGGTGGCGCGACTTTCCGCGCTCCATCCGCTGGAAGAGCGAGAAGAACTTCCAGCGGCTGCGGCCGGAGAACAGCATCACATCCATCTCGCGGGCTTCGAGTCTCGCCTCGGGAGCGATGATCCACTCGCCGGCGTAGCGCGAGGCGTGACAGACCACGGCGAAAGTCGCCTCGTGCGGCACGCCATCCACCACGACCTCGAGGCGCGGGAACTCGTAACGGAAGAACTCGGGCGCAACGGTGCAGAAGATTCCGGCGCGGCCGAACCAGCGTTTGAGCAAGGGGCTCATGTGGCCCATGATCCGCGCGTCGAGGCCCGCGCCCGCCCAGAGGAGAAAGGGCCGGTCGTTTGCGGTCAGAAGCCGCACGCGCCGCGGCACCCCCGAGAGGAGAAGCTCCTGGGCGTCGTCGATCCCGAGCGGGATCGCGAGCTCGCGGGCGAGCACGTTCGAAGTCCCGCCGGGCAGCACGGCCAAGGGAACGTCCGAGCCGGACAGCCCCCAGGCGGCCTCCGAGATCGTGCCGTCTCCGCCGCAGGCGGCCACGAGGTCCACTCCGCGCTGCACGAACTCCCGCACGATCTCGGTGGCGTGGCGGGGCCCTTCGGTCGGAGCGTGGACGAGCTCGATCCCCCGCGGCTTCATCTCTTCGATCAGCCGCGACATCCGGGCGCGGCGATTTGCCTGTCCTGCGGTCGGGTTGTAGATCAGCACTCCCCGTTTCATCGAAGGATCCGCGCTCGTAGCGCCCCTGTCCCCGGCGAACAGGACCAGCGGCGAGGATAGAGAAGAGGGCGACCGCGGCGAGAGCACGGCCGGCGCCCTTCACGCGCGAGGCCAATCGACGGCGGCCGGGCGCGGATGCGCGGCTTCGAAGCCTGTGCGCGAGGGATCATCCGAGCGGCCGGCTTTTCATTCGAGCGAACGCAGAGCGCGGAAATTCGCGCACGCCTCTTCCGCGGGATCCTAGAAAAGCGAACCGTCCCGCAGCGGCGGCGTGATGCCCAGATGGCGGTACGCGCTCGCCGAGGCGATGCGGCCTCGCGGGGTGCGCTGCAGAAAGCCGGCCTGGATGAGGTACGGCTCGTAGAGGTCTTCGAGCGTGCCGCGGTCCTCGCCGATCGAAGCGGCGATCGATCCGATGCCGACCGGGCCGCCGGCGAACTTCTCGATGATGGTCGAGAGGATTCGCCGGTCGACCTCGTCGAAGCCGTGCTCGTCGACTTCCAGACGTGCGAGAGCCTGGCGCGCGGTCTCGAGATCGATCGAGGACTTTCCTCCCACCTCCGCGAAGTCCCTCAGCCGGCGGAGAAGACGGTTCGCGATGCGCGGCGTGCCGCGGCTGCGGCCGGCGATCTCGCGGGCGGCCTCGTCTGAGATGCGGATCCCGAGGATCTGCGCCGACCGGTCGATGATGAGGGCGAGCGACGCCACGTCGTAGAAATCGAGCCGCAGTGCGATTCCGAAGCGGGCGTGCAGCGGCTGCGAGAGAAGGCCCGGCCGCGTCGTGGCGCCGATCAGGGTGAAGGCGGGCAGGTCGATCTTCATCGTCCTCGCCATCGGACCCTCGCCGATCAGGATGTCGAGCCGGAAGTCCTCCATGGCGGGGTAGAGGATCTCCTCGACGGCCGGGTTCAAGCGGTGGATCTCGTCGATGAAGAGGACGTCCTTTGCCTGCAGGTTCGTCAGGATCCCGGCGAGATCCCCGGCGCGGGTGATCATCGGGCCGGACGTGACGCGCAGGCCCGCGCCCATCTCCCGGGCGACGATGTGGGCGAGGGTCGTCTTTCCAAGCCCCGGAGGCCCGGTGAGCAGGACGTGGTCGAGCGGGTCGCCCCGGCCCTTTGCCGCCATCAGAAAAACACCGAGGTTGTCCCGGACCTTTTTCTGACCGATGTATTCGGCGAGCCACTGCGGCCGGAGCTTCGGCTCGACGGCGATGTCGTCGTCGAGGGCCGTTCCCGCGAGGACGTCTTTGTCTTCGGTCATTTGGAAAGTTGAGCGTCGAGCGTTTGACGTTGAGCGTTTAAAATTTCGAAAGTCTGCCGGTGACCGCGCCAGCGCGAGTATCTTCCCTTTCGGCGGGCTGACGGCCGAGAGCTGACGGCTGACAGCTTCCTACCCTCCCGTCAGCTTTTTCAAGGCTGCCTTGAGGTAATCGCCGAAATCCGGGGGCGCGCCCGCGCGGGCGATGCCATCGATCACGCGCTCCGCGTCCGCTTTCCGGTAGCCGAGGTTGACGAGCGCCGAGATCACGTCGTCCGCGGCGACGGAAGGCGGCGCCCCGGCGGGCGCCGGCTCCGAGAATTTCTGCGCCTTCTCGGCGAGCTCGAGCACCATGCGCTCCGCGGTCTTCTTTCCGACCCCGGGAACTCCCATCAGCTTGCGCACGTCCTGGCCGCGCAAGGCCGCGACGAGCTCCCCGGGCGGCATGCCGGAAAGGACGGTCAGCGCCACACGCGGTCCGATTCCGTTGACCGTGAGAAGGAGGAGAAAAAGCGCCCGCTCCCGCTGCGACAGGAAACCATAAAGCGTGAAGGTGTCCTCCCGCACGTGCGTATGAATCCACAGGGAGGTCGGGCTCTCCGGTTCCGGAAGGTCGTAGAACGTCGAGAGCGGGATGTGGACGAGGTAGCCCACGCCCCCGACGTCGAGCAGGATCTGGTCCGGCGTCTTCTCCGCGAGGCGCCCGGTCAGACGGCCGATCATCGAAGGGGAATGTAATCAGTTGTCAGTTGTCGGGTCTCAACTCACCCCGTCGCTGACAGCTGATGGCTCCTAGCTGACAGCTGATTATCCGAGCGCCCTCTCGAGGTCCTCGCACAGGTCGTCGATGTCCTCGATTCCGACGGAGAGCCGGATCGTGCCCTCCTGGATTCCGAGCTCCCGCTTCTTCTCGGGCGATACGGACCGGTGAGACGTCAGCCAGGGGAGGTCGGCCGTCGTCTCGACGGAGCCGAGCGACGTCGCAAGCGTGACGAGATTCAGCCGGGTAAGAAACCTCTCCGCGGCCGGAAGACCGCCCTCGACGTCGAACGCCAGCATCGCCCCGAACGCGGACATCTGTTTCCGCGCCGCCGCGTGCCCGGGATGCGAGGGCAGGCCCGGGTAATGGACGCGCTCGACGGCCGTGGACCTGGACAGAAATCCCGCGAGCAGCAGGGCGTTCTCCGATTGCGCCCGGACGCGCAGCCCGACCGTTTTCATGCCGCGGGTCAGGAGAAAGGCCGCGTGAGGATCGAGAATCGCGCCGATCCGGGTCCGCCGCGACCGGATGGGCTCGAGCATCGCGCGGGATCCCGCGGCAAAGCCGGCCGTCACGTCCGCATGGCCGTTTAAGTACTTCGTGGCGGAATGGAGCACGAGGTCGAAACCGAGCTCGATCGGGCGCTGGAGAATCGGAGACCCGAACGTGCCGTCGATGACCGCCTTTAAATTCCGCCGGCGCGCCACCTCGGACACGAAGGCGAGGTCTACGATCTTGACGAGCGGGTTCGTGGGAGATTCGACGTAGATCCAGCGCGTCTCGGGCCGGATCGCGTCCTCGACGCGGGGCTCGGGCTCCGTCTTCACGAGCGTGAAAGAGATCCCCATCGGCTCGAGCACGTCGCGGAAGAAGCGGATCGCGCCGCCGTACAGGTCCTCCGTCGCGACCACGTGGTCGCCGGAGTTCAAGTGCGCCAGAAAAGACGTCGAGATCGCTCCCATGCCGGATCCGAAGACCGCGGCGTCCTCCGAGCCCTCGAGCCCGGCGAGCTTCTTCTCCGCCGCAGACCAGTTCGGGTTTCCCTCGCGCGTGTAAAACGCGTCGGGAGGCTGGCCGGACGCCGCCTTCGCGAGCGCCTCCGTGCCGGAAAACGAGAAAGGCGCCGTCTGGAAAATGGGGTCGGCGAGCGCGCCGGAGGCGTCCGAAATCTTTCCCGCGTGGACCGCCCGGGTGTCGAGACCTGGCGCCCTGCGCTTCTTCATCGCGGCTCCCCTTCGAACGGGCTCAGCCGCGTCGGGCGGCCCCTGGCTCCGGCAGGAAAGACTTCAATAGCTCGTCGTTCACGTCGACCTTGCGCTCGGCGCGAAGCTGGAGCAGGTAGGACCGCAAGAGCCTCTCCGCTTCCTTCGATCGCAGCGTTTCGAGAATGTCGTCGCGCTGCGCCGCGAGCTGCGCGGGCTCGGGAGCCGAGCGGGCCAGCACGCGGAAGAGGACGAATCCACCGGGCACCGGGACGGGAGGCCCCGCCTGGCCCCTGGCCGTCTGGAACACGGCGGTCGCGAGCGCCGGCGCGTTGCCGATCTCCGGGATCGCCCCGCCCGGGCCGAATTCCGGGGTCGTCTTGACCTCGGTCTCATAGCGGGCGGCCAGCGCGGCGAGCGTCGTGCCGGATCCGAGCTCTTTCGCGGCGGGCGCGAGCTTCTCCTGCGCCTCGCGATCGCGCCGTTCCGAAAGAAAATCTTGAGAAAGCCGCGGCTTCAGTTCGTCGAACGCCGGGATTCCCGCGGGCCGCTCTTCGGCTGGCTTGATGAGGGCGGGCCCTCGCGGTGTCGTGACGGGATCCTTCGAAATCTGGCCCACCTTGAGCGACCACGCCTCGTCGTTCGCCCGCGCGTTCGCGCCGAGGCCCGTGATCGGCTCTCCCTTCGAGATCCATTCGCTCGTGTTGTAGGTGACGACGTCATCCTGCAGCTTGCGCAGGTCGTCGTCGGACGTGCCCGACATCGCGCGCACGCGATCCGCCAGGGCCCGCGCGCGGCGGTCGGTCTCCGATTCGAGCCGTTTCTCCGTGAGCTCCGAAGCGAGCTGCGAGCGCACCTCTTCGAAAGTCCGGGTGTGCGGCGGCGTCTTTCCGACCAGTTTGATCACGTGGTACCCGAACTGCGTCTTGACCGGGCCTCGGATCTCGCCCGGGGTCATGGCGAACGCGGCCTGCTCGAATTCCGGCACCATCTGGCCTTTGCCAAACGGGGGGAGCTGTCCGCCGGAGCCCTTGCCCGAGGGGTCCTCCGTGTTTTCATTGGCGAGTTTCGCGAAGTCTTCTCCCTTCTTCGCCCGCGCAAGGAGCTTCTCCGCTTTGTCGCGCGCCTCGGCGTCTCCGGCGCCGGCCGCCGCGGGATCCGTCTTCAGCAGGATGTGCGCGGCCACGACCTGCTCCGGAACCGAAAAGCCGCCCTTCCGGGTTTCATAGTCCGCGCGGAGCTCCGGTTCGGTCAGCGCGACCTTGCCGCGGAGCTTCCCTTTTTCCACCAGGAGGTATTTGATCTTTCGCTGTTGCGCCGCGCGGTACCGCTCCTTGTGCTTTTCCAAGTAGGCCTTCAACTCGGCATCCGACGGCGGCGTCGCGCTCTCGAGCCGCGAGGCCGCGATCTTGATGTATTCGATCGACGCCTTCTCGTTGCGGAATGCGAACTCGTGCTGCACGTCGGCGTCGGAGACCAGGACCGACGACTTGACGAGCGTCGCGTACTTCTCGAGGAGCAGGTCTTCCCGCACCTCGTCCTCGAACCGGTCCGGGGTGTAGTTGTTGGTGCGGAGGAAGCGCTCGTAGGCCTCCCGGCCCACGAATTGCCCGTTCTGCTGAAACACCGGGTAGGCGGCGATCTTCCGGGCGACCTCCTGGTCGGAAACCTTCAGATGCATCCGGTGGGCCGATTCCAGGCGCAGGATCCGATCGATCATCCCATCCAGAACTTGCCGCGGCAGGTCCATGGCCCGGATGAGCTCCGGAGAGAGGTTCCCCTGATAAAGCCGCTGCTGGCTCTGAAGCTGCGAGCGATACTGCCGGTCGAAGTCGACCGCGGAAATCGAGTCCCCGCCGACTTTCGCGACCACGGCGCCCGAGGCGTCCTTGCCCGCGCCCCCGCCCCCGCCCCCGCCGGAAAAGAACACGAAGCCGAGCACGAACACGAGAATGACCGCGAAGAGAGTCCACTTCAGTTTGTGGAAGCTCTCGCGCATGGTCTTCAACATCCGGGGTCTCCTCCCGTCGAAAGCGAGAAAACGAGAACGGGCGACTATAGCCGATGGGAACGACCGGCCACGGGTCGTCAGGGGTCAGGCGTCAGGGGTCCGGCGCGAAAGGCGAGAGCGAACACGGCGTCGGGACCGTGGCGTGGCCTGGAATCCGGGCAGACGGTTCCCGACAGCCGGCTCGATCCGGTCTTTCCGCCACACCCTCACGCCGTAACCCCCGTCGTCCCCGGCTTTTGACCCTGATGTCCTCTGTTTTGTGCTATAAATAAACCGTAAGTCTCGCAATTCCGGAGGTTTATGTCGAAGCGGAAGCCCAACCAGCCGGTGGGCGGCGATATTGATTGGTTTGTCATTCCGATCGAAAAGCTCCGCCAGTGGGGGATCTTCGCACTCGTCCTCGTCGCCGCCGGCATCCTCGCCTACTTCGTCTACGTCCGGAGCCGCCGTTCGCCCGAAGAGAAGGCGCGGACGGAGATCACCAACGCGAGCGCGCTTTTATCGCGCGCCGCCTCGACGTCGCCGGCGTCGTCCCGACCCGGTTCGAACGTTTCCTCGGCCCGCGACTACCTGAAGGGGGCGCAGGAGTCGCTGACACGAAAGAACTGGGACGACGCGTTCCGCCTGGCCGTCGAGTCCCAGTCTTACGCGCGACGCGCGATCGGCGGGCTCGCGGCGGATGACACCGGCGACGCCTCCTTCATATTCGTCGAGGGCGACGTTGCTCTTCAGACGGCCGGCCACTCGTCGTTCGAGGCGGCCCGCCAGCGGCAGGCGCTCTTCGACGGCGATTTCATCAAGACCGGAAGGACGGGCTCGGCGGAGATCATGTTCTCCGACGGGACGCTGTACACGATCCGGCCCGGCTCTCTTTTCGAGGTGCGGCGGCCCGCGTCCGCCGACTCCGGGGGCAGCCAGATCAAGATGGTCTCGGGCGCGATCAACGTCTACACATCGTCATCCTCTTCGACGGTGGCGACGGACGCGGCGACGGCCGCGATCGAGAAAGAGTCGCGCGTCACCGTCGACGTCGCCCCGGGGGAGAAGACTTCCGTCACGACGTTCCGCGGCAGGACGACCGTTTCGACGGGCAAGGAGTCCACGGTTCTGAGCGAGCGGGAGAACGTGACGGCCATGGTCGGAAATGGGGCGATTTCGGCTAAAGTGCTGGTTCCCGAGTCGCCTCAACTGGTGCTGCCCGCCGACAACCGGATCTACGATCTGAAAACCGGCGATCAGATCGAGCTCAAATGGAGTTCCGTGTCGAAAGCCGCGCGGTATCGCATCCAGATTTCCCGTTCCCGCCTGTTCGTGCCGGACGCGACGGAAGTGGATCTCGACGACCGGGTGGGCACGACGGCCCGCGTCAAGGTGTCACGGGAAGGGTCCTACTTCTGGCGTGTCGCGGCGATCAACCCCGACAGCCATCCTTCCGACTGGAGCCTTGTGCGGCGGTTCAAAATGCTGACCGAGCCCCCGCGCATGGTGGGGCTCGCCCAGCCGCCGCGCCTGGCGATCTCTCCGCCGCAGCAGATGGGAAATCTGTTTCTCATTTTCGGAAAGACGAGCCCGGGCGCGATCGTCACGGTCAACGCGGAGCCCGCCGACGTCGAGTCGGACGGCTCCTTCAAAAAGACGATCACGATCGACCGCGAGGGGTACGCGACGCTCGTGATCAAGGCGGTCGATGCGTCCGGAAACGAAACCGTCAAGCCCGTGAAGGTGTTCGTGGAATCGCTTTAGTGAATCGTCAGGCATGAGGCGTGAGGCGTGAGGCGGTGAAGATCCGGCCCGCTTGACGTCTCACGCCTGACGCCCTACGGCTCGAGGAGGTTTCTTTGGCATTTAAATCCATCTTTTCGATCTTCTCCAACGACCTCGCCATCGATCTCGGGACCGCCAACACGCTCGTTTTCGCCCGCGGCAAGGGAATCATCGTCCGGGAGCCCTCGATCGTCGCCGTGAACAACGTCACGAACCGGGTCGAGGCGGTCGGGACCGAGGCGAAGGACATGCTGGGCCGCACCCCGGGCAACATCGTCGCCATACGGCCGATGAAGGACGGCGTGATCGCCGATTTTGAAGTCACCGAGAAGATGCTCGACCACTTCATCAAGAAGGCGCACGGGCGATCTCTCTTCGTGCGGCCGCGCATCGTGATTTCCGTTCCGTCCGGCATCACTCAGGTCGAGAAGCGGGCGGTGCAGGACTCGGCGCTGCGCGCGGGTGCATCGGAGGTCTTCATCATCGAGCAGGCGATGGCGGCCGCGATCGGATCGGGACTGCCGATCACCGAGCCGGCCGGCAACATGATCGTGGACATCGGCGGCGGCACGACGGACGTCGCCGTCATCTCGCTCGCCGGAATCGTCTACAGCCGCTCGGTGCGCATCGCCTCGAACGAGATGGATGAGGCGATCATTCAGTACGTCAAACGCAAGTACAACCTGCTCATCGGCGAACGGACGGCGGAGCAGATCAAGATAGAAATCGGCTCCGCGCATCCCCTCGACCAGCCCCTCACGATGGACATCAAGGGGCGCGACCTCGTCGAGGGCGTGCCGAAGACGCTGACGCTGACGGACGAGGAAGTGCGGGAAGCGCTCTCGGAGGTCGTCGCCGCGATCGTCGAGAGCGTTCGCGTCGCGCTCGAGAGAACGCCCCCGGAGCTGTCGGCCGACATCATGGACAAGGGGATCATCATCACGGGGGGCGGCTCCCTCCTGCGCAATCTGGACCGGCGCCTGCGGGAAGAAACCGGGCTCCCGATCTCCTACGCGGAAGATCCGCTCGCGTCCGTCGTGCTCGGAACAGGCGCCATGCTGACCGACATGGACCTCCTCCGGAAAATCAGCATCACGTAACGAATCGGGAATCGGGAATCGAAACGCGAGGACTCCCGTGACCACAACTTCGACCGGCCGACTCTCTCCCGTTTCGCGTTTCCCGTTTTCCGGTTTCGGCGCTCGATGAGAGTTTCCGGGTCGCGCGTCGACACGCTGCATCTGCGTCCCCGCCGGGGAGGCATCGTCCTGGCGTCGACGCTCGTCTTCTGCGTCCTCGTTCTTTCGGCACAGGCCCCGGCGCGCGGCCGCCGCGGCTCCGTCCTGCAGTCGTGGGTGCTCACGGGCGCGGCGCCGCTGGCGTCGGCGGTGACCGCCGTCTCGCGTGGGGCGTCGGGAGCGGTGGACGCGGTCGGGAACACCTTCCGGGCGCGATCGGAAAACGCGAGCCTCCGCATCGAGCTGGCGCGCAGGGATCGCGAGCTCTTCGCCTTGCGGGCGGAGCTGTCGCAATCCGGCCGCGACCGCCGGCTGGCCGCCGCCGCGGCCGTGCTTCCGAACGTGGTGGGGACCGCGCCCATCCTGCTGATCGAGAACCGAGCGGGGCTGCAGAGCGCGCTGATCGGCGTCGGCTCCTCGAGCGGAGTCGTCCCCGGCTCTCCGATCGCGGTCACCGAGGGGCTCGTCGGACGCGTGGTGACGGTCGGGCGGAGCATCTCTCGCGCGCAGCTGCTCGTCGACGCGTCCGCCGCGGCGGGCGCCCGGCTGTCCCGGACGGGCGAGACCGGGATCGTGAAAGGAGACGGGCGAGGCGGTCTCCGCTTGAACAACATCCCGACGACCTCGCGCGTCGCGCCTGGAGATCCCGTCGAGTCGGCGGGCATCGACGGGATCTATCCGCGCGGTGTCGCGATCGGACGCGTCGCGAGCGTCACGCGGGGCAGCAGCCTCTTTCTGGTAATCCGCGTCGTTCCCGCCGCGTCGTTCTCCCAGTTGACGGACGTGCTCGTGCTGGCACCATCGCCCGCCGTCACCGAGAACCCGGGAGGAGCGCGGGGTGGCACGCCTTGAAATGGAAGCGTGTCGTCGGGCTCGTGATCGCCGCGATCGCCGTCCAGCTCCTCCTGGGCGGCTCGCGGTATCGCGAGGTCTGGCCGATCGACGCATTTCTGGTCGCGACGGCGATCGTGGCGCGCGGGGGAAATTCCGTGACGGCCGTCCTCTTCGGCGGCGGAATGGGCTTTCTGGAGGACGCCCTTTCGAGCGACCTTCTCGGGATGAACGCGTTTGCCAAGGCGGTGCTCGGCTACGTGCTCGCGCTCCTCTCTCTCCGGGTGGTGTTTGGCGGCGCCTGGGCCGTCGGAGCGGCACTGGCCGCGGCTTCTCTGGCCAACGACGCGATCGTCGCCGGGCTGGCCTCTCTTCTGCTGAAGGCTCCGGTCGTCCTGTTCTCCAGGGAGTGCATCTGGCGCGCCCTCGCGACCGGCGCGACCGGGGCGATACTGGAAGCCGCGCGCACGTTTCCATGGCGGGACTGGTGGGAGAAGCGCCGGCTGAGGAGGCTGAGGTGATGAAAGCCGACAGGGGCCGTGAGGGGTCAGGGGTCAGGGGTCAGGCGGAAAATCCCGACCGCCCGGCCGCCCTGCGCTTTCCGTCTTCCTCCTTCCGCCTCGCCCCTCACGCCTCACGCCTCACCTCCCCGGCATGCTGAGGGTCCGCGAGAACCGCCAGGGCTTAAACCGCCGCATCGAGGTGGCGCGCGTCCTCGTCGGGGTCGTATTTGCCGTTCTTGCCATCGCGTACTGGTACACGCAGATTGTCCGCGGCGACTATTACTTCACGCTGTCGGAGAGCAATCGCATCCGGTCTGTCCGCATCAATGCCCCGAGGGGGTACGTCCTCGACAGGAACGGAGCGATGCTGGTCGACAACGAGCCGGCCTACACGCTTCACCTGTACCGGCGCGAGGCGAAGAACCTCGCTTCCTCGATCGATCTCGCGTCCGCGGTGCTGAAGCTTCCGCGGGACCAGGTGAAGGCGCGTGTCGATCGGGGGCTGCGCGATCCGGAGTTTCTTCCGATCACGATCGCGGAGAATCTCGGCATCGAAGAAGTCGCCGGGATCGAGGCCCATGCGCCGGAGCATCCGGAGTTTGCGATCATCGTCTCGCAGCGCCGGCTTTACACGCACGGGGCGTCGGCCGCGCACGCGCTCGGATACCTCTCGGAAGCGAGCCTCGACCAGGTCAAGGCGACGGATAGCGGATACAGGCTCGGCGACTGGATCGGGCAGAAGGGGATCGAAGGCGCGTACGAGCGGTTGCTGGCGGGAGTCAACGGGGAGCGGCGGGTCATCGTCGACTCGCACGGCCGCGAGATGGCGGAGGAGCGGCGGCTCGAGGCGCGCCCGGGGCAGAACCTTTTCGTGACACTGGATCTCGGCCTGCAGCAGATCGCCGAGGAGTACTTCAGGGACAAGGTGGGCTCCGCCGTGGCGCTCGACCCGCGGACGGGCGAGATCCTGGCTCTCGTCTCCTCGCCTTCCTACGATCCGAACTGGTTCACCCGCCGCGTCAGCGCGAAGGAATGGAACTCCCTCCTGACGGACGGGGACCACCCGCTCCAGAACCGCGCGATCCAGAATGCTTTTTCGCCAGGCTCGGTGTTCAAGGTCTTCGTCGCCTACGGGGCGCTGGCGCAGGGGCTCGTGGACCCGAACGCGACGGTGTTCTGCCCCGGGCACGCGACCTACTACGGACGCACCTTCAACTGTCACAAGAAGGGCGGCCACGGGACCGTGAATCTTCGCAACGCGATCAAGATGTCGTGCGACGTCTACTTCTACGCTCTCGGCCACCGGCTCGGCGTGGACAGGATCGGCGAGATCGCGAAGAGCTTCGGGTTCGGGTCGCCGACCGGGGTGGATCTTCCCTACGAAAAAAGCGGTCTCGTGCCCTCGGAGGAGTGGGCCATCCAGAAGCGGCACGCCCGGTGGTATCCGAGCGAGACCATCTCCGTCGCGATCGGGCAGGGCCCCGTGCTCGTCACTCCGCTGCAGGTCGCGCGGGCGCTTTCGGCGCTCGTCGAGGACGGCCGCCTGCCCACCCCGCACCTGTTCTACGCGTCGCAGGAGCCCCGCAGCGGCAAGCGGCTGCGTTACACGTCCGAGACCCACGAAGGCATCGTGCTCGACCCCGCCAAGCTCGCGATCGTCAAGGACGGCATGTGGGCGGTTTTGAACGAGCCCGGCGGAACGGCCTTTGGATCGCACGTGCCCGGGGTCGAAGCGGCCGGGAAAACGGGGACCGTCCAGGTGATCGGGCGGGAGTCTACGGTCAAAGCCGGCGCCGACAAGAAGAAGCTCGGCAACCACGGATGGTTTGCGGGTTTTGCGCCCCGGGACAGTCCCGAGATCGTGGTCTCCGTTTTTGTCGAGAACGGCGGCCACGGCAACCTTTCCGCGGCTCCGCTCGCAAAGCTTCTGTTCCTGAAATATTTCGGAAAGCCGATGCCTGAACCTCCCGCCCCGCGGCCGCAGCAGCGGGCGGAGAAGCCAGAGCCCCCGCACTTTTTGACGGCGGCCCGGAATGAGGCGGGCGGGCGATGATCGGCGGCGTCGCTTCCGTTCCGAGGCGCCTCGATCTCGTGATCCTGGGCTGCGCGATTTCGCTCGCGCTCCTCGGGATCCTCTTCGTCGCGTCGACGACGGGCGCCGGGCGGCTGCAGGGCCTCGCGACGCGACAGGCGCTCTGGGTCGCGGTCGGCCTCGCCGGGCTCGTCGTGGCGGTGCTCTTCGATTACCGGACGCTGCTCAAGATCTCGTTCCCGCTCTACTGCGCGACGCTCCTCCCGCTCGTGTACCTGCTGTTTTTCGGTGTCCGGATCCAGAACGTGAAGTCCTGGATCCGGTTCGGGTCGTTCCAGTTCCAGCCGGCGGAGCTCGCGAAGATCTCGACGGCTCTCTTAGTCGCCTACCTGTTCGAGAACGAAGACGACGGGAAGCTGCGGATCTCCGCCTTTGTGAAGCTGGGGGCGATTGTCGCGGTCCCTTTTCTGCTCGTTTTTCTTCAGCCGGACCTCGGCCTCGCGCTGACGATGCTTCCTCTCCTCGCCGTCGGGCTCTTCTTCGGAGGGCTGCCGGTGCGCGGCTGGATCGCGATCATCCTCGTGGTGGCGGTCTGCGCGGGAGGCGCCTGGTTTTTCCTGAAGGACTATCAGAAGCAACGGATTTCAACGTTCTTCAACCCGGACCAGGACGTCTTGAAGTCCGGGTACCAGGTGAGGCAGTCCAAGATCGCCGTTGGATCCGGCGGTTTCACCGGGAAGGGATTCCGCTCCGGCACTCAGAGCCAGCTGCGATTCCTCCCCGTCCAGCACACCGACTTCATCTTCGCGGTCATCGCCGAAGAGTGGGGATTCCTGGGGGTGATCCTGATCCTGGGCCTCTTCGCGACACTCGTGCTGCGCTCGCTGACGCTCGCCGGCGTCGCGCGCGACAGGGGAGGAGTGTTTCTGATCCTGGGCCTAGCGGCCGTGATCTTCTTCTCCGTGATGGTGAACGCGTCGATGATGATCGGGCTCCTGCCGACCACGGGTATTCCCCTGCCCCTCGTATCCTACGGTGGCTCGTCCGTCGCGACGACGTTTCTGTCGATCGGCCTCATCCTGGGCGTTCACTACCGCCGGTTCGCGAACGCGTGAGGAAGGAGCTCCTCGTCAACGCAACGCCGCCCGAGACCCGGGTCGCGTTGAGGGAGGACCAGCGCGTTGTCGAGGTGTTCCACGAACGGCGCGAGCATCGGGGGCTCGTCGGGAACATCTACCTGGGCCGGGTGCACCGGGTCCTGCCGGGCATGCAGGCGGCGTTCGTCTCGATAGGTCTCGATCGCGACGCCTTTCTCTACGTCGAGGACGCGCTTCCGGGAAGGGTCGAGGATGAGGGAGAGGAGACGGCGGAAAACGGGGGCCACGGCACCGCTTTCGAAGAGCGGCCCCGGATCGACGATCTCGTCAAGGAGGGCCAGGAGATCGTGGTGCAGGTCACGAAAGATCCCCTCTCCGGAAAGGGGCCGCGCGTCACCGCGGCGCTGTCGCTCCCCGGCCGGACGCTCGTGTACCTCCCGTCCGCCCGCGAGATCGGGATCTCCCGGCGAATCAGCGACGAGACCGAGCGGGAGCGGCTGCGCCACCTTCTCGAGGAACTGCCCGGTTCGGGCGGTCTGATCGCCCGCACCGCCGCGGCGGGCGCGGGAGCGGGAGAGCTCGCGGCGGACCATCGATATCTGCTGGATCTTGCCGGGCGCGTCGCGCGGCAGGCCGAACGCTCGACGGCTCCGGCGCTGCTGCATCGCGAGCTCGATCTCGCTCTGCGGGTCGTACGCGACCTCGTGTCCACGGACTTCACGTCGATCCGGGTCGACGACGAATCCACACACAGGCGCCTCGTGGAATTTCTCGGTGCCATTGCACCCTCGCTCGTCCCGGCCGTGGAGCTCTGTCCCGCCGAGCCGCCGCTTTTCGAAGCGGCGGGCGTCGAGCAGGAGATTGCCCGGGCCCTCCGACGGCAAGTCGAGCTTCCCTCCGGAGGCTCGATCGTCATCCAGCAGACGGAAGCCCTGGTCGCGATCGACGTCAACACCGGGAAGTTCGTCGGAAAGGACGCGCTCGAGGACACCGTCTTTTCCACCAATCTCGAAGCGGTGCCGGAAATCGCGCGTCAGATCCGGCTGCGGGACCTGGGCGGCCTCCTGGTGATCGACTTCATCGACATGGGCGATCCCGTCCACCGCCGCGAGGTCTTCGAAAAATTCGAGCTGGCGCTCGCCCGGGACCGCGCCCGCACTCGGATCCTCCCGCTGTCGGAGTTCGGTCTCGTGGAGGTGACGCGCCAGCGCTCCCGCGGCAACCTCGAAAAAACCCTCACGCGGCCCTGCCCGTCCTGCTCGGGCCACGGCCGCGTGCGGACCGATCTGACGCTCGCACTGGATCTGCGCCGCGATCTCCTCCGCCCCCCGACGCTCTACGTCCCCGGCGACACCATCCGCGTGCGGGTCCCGCCGTCGCTCGCCCGCCTCTTAGCCGACGAGGAGAGGGCGGTGCTCGAAGATGTCCAGCAGCGACTCGGCGTGGATCTCGAAATCCAGTCGGACGCGACCCTGTCCCCAGAAGAGTACGAGATCGTGCCGAGGTAATTGGGGACTGGAAACGCTATACGAGAAAACGACTGGATCGGTCGGAATGAAACCGCCTCCGCCCCCGGTTTAGAGGGGCAGCACGCGATACCTTCCTTCCTCGGGCCCGGCCGTTTGAGCCGGGCCCGCCTTTTTAGCGTCGAATCCGCTTTTTCGGATTCTTCTCTGCGTTTCGACTCTTTATTCTCGTTTCTCGTTTCTCGTTTCTCGTTTCTCGTTTCTCGTTTCCCGTTTCCCGTCCCTCTCACAACCCCTGAATTCCCCGCCAGATCGCTTCTACCGCCTCGACGGTGTCCGCTTCCGCCGGAGTCTTGTCGTCCCGGATCCGCACGATCCGCGGAAACCGCAGCGCGAACCCGGACTTATGGCGGCTGCTCTTCTGGATGGTGTCGAAGGCGACCTCGAGGACGACTTCGGGCGCCACC
>JBBQDF010000002.1:0-29349 GCA_038319475.1 Thermoanaerobaculia bacterium | reverse complement strand
CGCGAGCCGCGCCAGATGTCGGGCGACCCGGGAAAGGCCCGCCGCGTCGAGGACGAGGGAGAGCTCTGATCGCGAGGAGCGCTCCCATGCTCCTCGCGGCATAGCGAGCGATCCCCGCGGAAAAGGATCGGAGAAGCGGAGAGCGAAGAAGCGGAGGAGTCATGGAAGCCATCGTCGGTATTTTTCGGGACTGGCAGAGCGCGCAGGCGGCAATGGAGAGCCTTCGCAGTGCGGGAATCGCCCCGGACCGGATCAATCTGGTGACGCCGCAGGATCCCGGCGGATCCGTGCGGACGCGCGTCTCGATGTCTGAGACGGAGCAGCCCGGGATGGGGAAAGCGCTCGGCGGTGTCGTGGGAGGGGTGGCGGGCGCGACGGCGGGCATGGGCCTCGGGGCCGCCGCCGCGAGCCTGCTCATCCCCGGGATAGGGCCCGTCGCGGCCGTGGGACTCGCGGCCGCGGCGCTGTTCGGCGCCGGCGGCGCGATCGGCGGCGTGGCAGCCGGCGGCGCGCTCGAGAACGCGATGTCGCACGGAATTCCGAAAGATGAGCTCTACCTCTACGAAGACGCGCTCCGAAAAGGACGCTCCGTCGTATTCGCTTTTTCCGAGAACGCCGAGCAGGCATCCGCCGTGCGCGAACGGCTCACCGCGGCGGGCGCCGAGACCCTCGACGCCGCGCGTGACGACTGGTGGACGGGACTTCGCCGGGACGAGGCCGCGGATTACGAGCGCGACGGCGGCCGCTTCGAGGAGGACGAAGCGATTTACCGCCGCGGTTTCCAGGCGGCCCTCCTTCCGGAACACCGGGGGCGCAGCTTCGAAGACTCACGCGGAAATCTCCCGCCGAGCGAGGCGCCGTTCGCCGACCATCCGGCATTCCGGCGCGGATTCGACCGCGGCGCGCTCCACCACGGCGGGCTCTCTCGAAACTTCGAGCAGGCGGACACCGGCGAGTACGCCCAGCACCCTAGATAACGGTCCCGGTCGCTGACATATCCTTTCTCCCTCGTCGGTGCGAGAGGAGAAAGGCCATGGAGAGTCGCCGCCTCGCCTTCGGAGCCGCCCTCGTCGCGGTCGCTTTGACTTCGATCGCCGCGGGACTTCCGCCTGAGGCGGGGCCTGCCGCCGCGCCGAGGCGCGTGGCGGTCCGGGCCGCCCGATTGCTCGACGTGCGCTCCGGCCGCTACGTCGAGCGGCCGCTCGTGCTCGTCGTGGGAGACCGCATCGAAAGCGTCGGCGGCGCCGCGCCGGCGAACGTCCCCGTCCTCGATCTCGGGGAGCGCACTCTGCTGCCGGGGTTGATCGACGCGCATACGCACGTTCTTCTGCAGGGCGACGCCACTTCGGCGGAGTACAACGTCCAGATCCTCCAGGAGTACCCGGCGCACCGTGTCGCGCGGGCGGTCCGCGCCCTGAAAATCGCGCTCGAGCACGGTTTCACCACGATCCGCGATCTCGAGACAGAGGGGGCCGGATACGACGACGTGGCGCTGCGCGATGCGGTCAACGAGGGCGTGATCCCCGGCCCGCGGATGAAGGTGGTCGGCCCCGCGCTCTCGACGACGGGGAGCTACCCCCTCACGCATTTCCGCCCCGACTGGAAATTTCCGACCGGCGTCCAGATCTGCGACGGCGCCGACGGATGCCGACGGGCCGTACGGGAGCAGCTCTCCTACGGAACCGACTGGGTCAAGATCTACGCGAATACGGGCGGCCTGGCGCTCACGCGCGACGGCTGGGTGGACTCCCCGCCGAACTGGACGAGAGAGGAGATCGAGGCGGTCGTTTCCGAAGCGCATGCCCATCACGTGAAGGTCGCGGCGCACGCCCGCTCCGATACGGGAGTCCGGATCGCGGTGGCGGCCGGCGTCGACTCGATCGAGCACGGCGACTCGATTCGCCCCGAAATGGCCGCCGAGATGGCGCGCAAAGGAATCGCGCTCTCTCCCACTCTGACGGTCGCGGACTACGTCGCGGGACCCCGCGCGGCGGAGGGCTGCGCCGTGTGCGGCGAGCTTCCCAAGATTCATCGCAGGTCCGTCGAGAACTGCCGGCGCGCGGGGGTGAAGATCGTTTTCGGAACGGACGCCGGGGGCTTTCCGTGGACGGAGATCCCGCAGGCGCGGGAGTTCGAGCTCGAGGTCGCCATCGGCATGACCCCGCTCGAAGCGATCCGCAGCGCGACGACGGCCGCGGCCGACCTCCTCGGAATGGCCGGGCAGATCGGCGTGGTCGAAAAGGGCGCGTTCGCCGATCTGATCGCCGTTTCGGGGGATCCGCTGAAGGACGTGTCGGTCCTGTCGCGGGTCGAGTTCGTGATGAAAGGCGGCGAGGTCGCGCGGACGCCTCTGCCGAGGTAGTAGCCGCCATGCTGCGCGTGGGGCTCACGGGAGGACTCGCCTCCGGAAAATCGACGGTCGCGCGCCTTCTCGCAGGGCACGGCGCCCGGGTCTTCGACGCGGACGGGATCGTGAGGGAGCTCTACGCCGCCGGCGGCGAGGGCGCGCGCGCGGCTCGGGAGCTGTTCGGGGAGGCGGTGCTCGACCAACGCGGCGAGATCGACCGCGGCCGGATCGCCGAGCGCGTCTTCACGGACCCCGCCGCCCGCCATGCCCTCGAAGAGCGCCTCCATCCCCTCGTCGGGCGCGAGATCGCCCGCCGCTTCGCGGAGGCGGAGGCGGCGGGCGTGGCGGTCGCGGTCGCCGAAGCGTCGCAGCTTTTCGAGGCGGGAACGGAATCTCGCTACGACCGGGTCGTGCTCGTGATCGCGCCCGAGGCCGAGCGCGTGCGGCGGTGGGAAGAGAAGGGCGGCGTCTCCGAGGACGCGCGGCGGCGCATCGAGTCGCAGATTTCGCCGTCTCTGGCCTTCGACCGGGCGTCCGAGGTGATCGTCAACGACGGGACCTTGGACGAGCTCGCAGCCCGGGTGGACGCCTTGTACCGGGAGTGGACGAAAAAATAGCGGGCGCCTCCCTCCGGTTATTCGGGACAGGCCGGGGCGCGCTCTTCCCGGGATGCTTTTCGACCCGACCGGAACCGGTGCCATCGCGCCGCGCCTGTGGTGGAAAAAACTGCTCGTCCGCGGCGGGACTATGCCCTCGGCGGCCTCGGCGGCCTCGGCGACCTCGGCGCGAAGGAGGCTGCGAGCGGCGCAGCCGCCCGCAGTGGCGCGCGCTGCCGGAGCACCATCCCCGGGCGGTCGCAGGTGGGACGGCCTTCCTCGCGCACGATGCGGCCGTTGACGACCACGACGTCGAAACCGCGCGAAAAATGGTGAGGATCTTCGAAGGTGGAGACATCCTCGACGGTGTCCGGATCGAAGAGAACGAGGTCCGCGCGAAACCCCTCCTTGACCAGGCCGCGGTCCGCGAACCGGAAGCGCGCGGCCGGCAGCGACGTCATTTTCCGCACCGCTTCTTCGAGCGGCACGAGCCCGCGTTCCCGGACGAAGCGCGCGAGGACCCGCGCGCACGTGCCGTAGCTTCGCGGGTGGGGAGCGCCCGCGCCGGCCGCCGCCACGCCGCCGTCACGCGCCACCATCGTCAAGGGATGCTGAAAGATCCGCTCGACGTCCCGATCGTCCATCGTGTGGTACACCATCTGCGCCCCGCAAACACTCCCCCGTCCGGAAGCCGCCCCGAGGCGGCAGAGATCGAGAACCGTTTCGACCTCGCTCTCGAGCGTGTCGGACCGCCCCATCTCGCGATTGACGGAGCGAAGATCCTTTCCCTCGAGCTGCGGGCGCCAGGGCATCGAGGCGATCACGGCGTAATCGAGATGCTCGCGACCGAGCTCTTCGCCGAGCCGGTGCCGAATCTCGCGCGCGATCGCCGCTCGGTCGGCCGGTTCACTGAGCCGGCGCACGAGAGCGTGGCGCACCGACCCCTCGGCCTGGAGGACCCGGTCGGGGAGAAGCACCTCGAGGCCGCTCGAAGACGCGGTGTAGGGGTACTCGTCCAGGGTAACGTCCAGCCCCTCCCGCCGCGCCGCTTCCACGAGCGACAGCATGCGCGAGCTCGAACCCCACAGCTTCTTCGCGGTCACCTTGTAGTGGGAGATCTGAAGCGGGATCGCGGCGGCGCGCGCGGTTCGCAGCGCCTCGTCGATCGCCGCGAAGACACCGTCGTTCTCGGAGCGCATGTGCGTCGCGTAAATACCGCCGAAGCGCGCGGCGACCTTCGCGAGCCCGACGAGTTCCTCGCGACGGGCGAAAGTGCCGGGCGAGTAGATGAGGCCCGAGGAGAGGCCCACGGCTCCCGCCTGCATCGCCCGGACGACCAGCCCCTCCATGCGCTGCTGCTCGGCCGCGGTGGGCGCGCGGTCGGCGTAACCGAGAACCTCGCTTCGCACCGAGTTGTGTCCCACGAAGCTCGCGAGGTTCAACGCGATTCCCTCGCGCTCGAAATTCGCAAACCACGCCTCGAGGTCGAGCTCGGAGGCGCCGCAGTTGCCGGTCACGACGGTCGTCACGCCGTCGGCGACCAGGTTCTCGGCGTCGGGGCGCCCCAGCAGGTTCCCCTCGACGTGCATGTGAACGTCGATGAACCCCGGGGAGAGGACGCGGTCGTCTGCATCGATCGATCGAGCGGCCGCTGAATCGCCGAGCATCCCGACGGCGGCGATCCGGCCGCCCCGGATCCCCACGTCCGCTCGGTACCAGGCGTTGCCACTGCCATCGACCACCCGCGCCCGCCGGATGAGAAGGTCGAACGGTTCGTTTGCGGAGGACGCCGCAAGGACCGCGAAGAGGCCCGCCGCGGCGGCGAGCCAGACCGCGAGGAGGCGCCTTCTCCCTCGAGGTCGGAGATCGGCCGCCACAAACCGAGAGGACGTACGCCGCATCGTCTCGAGTCTACGGGAGAAAGCGCAGTCGTCCTCGCGTTCCCGTTCGCCGTTTGCCGTTCGCGACTGCTCGCATCTGCTACCCTGCCCGCCGCGATGCGACTCACCGCGACGACCTCCCCGCTCTGGCTCGACGCCGTCCTGCTCGATTTCGACGCCTTTCTGCTCGACCATGCCGCGTGTGAACGGAAGGCATCGGGAACGGCCATGGCGTTTCTGTCGCACTACCCCGACAGGCCGGAGCTGGTCGCCGCCTGCGCCGCCCTCGCGGTCGAGGAGCTCGATCACTTCCGACAGGTTCTCGGCTGGGTCCTGCGGCGAGGCCTGACGCTTGCGGCGGACCGGCGCGACGCGTACGTGCGGCGCCTGACACGCGAATGCCGCCCGGGCTCCGACGCCTATTTCCTGGACCGGTTGCTGGTGGCGTCGATCGTCGAAGCGCGCGGATGCGAGCGGCTCGCGCTCGTCGCCTCGGCGCACCCGGAGGCGCCGCTCCGGGAGTTCTACCGCGACCTCGCGCGCTCGGAGGCGCGGCACCAGGACCTCTACGCCGACCTCGCCCGCCGATACTTCCCGGAACCGGAGGTCGCCGCTCGCCTTGCCGAGCTCGTCGTCGTCGAGGCGCGTCTTCTGGCTTCTCTCCCCGCCACGCCGGCCCTCTTTTCCGCCGGCGTACCCGACGAGGGGCCACCCTCGTGAAGACGCCGGACCAGAGAGACCGGGCCTTAACGCAATACCTGTCCCGGCACGCGGAGTCGGAGGCCGCGTTCGCGGCGAAGCTCGCCGGCCGGTACGGACACGCACTCGTCATCCCCGCCTACGGAGAGCGCGAAAGCCTGTTTCCTCTCTTAGGCTCCGTTCCCGCCGGACCGGGAGGCGAGGTGCTGATCGTCGCGGTCTTGAATGCCCGCGAAGATTCGCCGGGCGGGATCCACGAGGGCAACGCGGCGGTCCGCGAGCGGCTCGCGCGCGAGTTGCCCGACGGAGAAGACCTGTCCGCCGCTCCGAACATTCGCGCGCACCGCCTTCCCGCGGGCGCGCTCGTCGTCGTCGATCGGGCGCTCCCCGGCCACTACCTGCCGGAAGGCCAGGGGGTCGGGCTCGCCCGCAAGATCGGCAACGACGTCGTGCTCGCGCTTCAGGCCGCCGGGACTGTGACGTCCCCGTGGATCCACAACACCGACGCCGATGTCCTGCTCCCCCCCGACTACTTCGACCAGACGGAAACGCGCGATCCTGCCGGCGTCGGCTGCGCGATCTATTTCTACGATCACCGATTCGAGGAAGACCCCGCTCTTGCGGAAGCGGCGCGGCTCTACGAGATTTCGCTTCGGTACTACGTGCTGGGACTCGCCTGGGCGGGATCGCCGTATGCGTACCAGAGCATGGGCAGTTGTCTGGCCATCCCGGCTCCGGCATATACGGCGGTGCGGGGCTTTCCCCGCAAGAACGCGGCGGAGGATTTCTACGTTCTCGACAAGCTCGCTAAAGTCGGATCGATCCTGCGCCTCTCGGGCTCGCCGCTTCTCCTGGAAGGCCGGCCTTCCGACCGCGTCCCGTTCGGCACCGGCCGCGCTCTGCGCGACCTCGTCGCCAGAAAGAAAGGACTCGCGTCGTTCCGGCTTCTTCACCCGCTGGTCTTCGGGCATCTCGCCGCCTGGCTGCGCGTGCTCGCGGGCGTGGCCGCGTCGGGCGGCGATCTCGGCGCCGGGTTCCGAGCGCTGCCCGAATCCAGCCTTTTTTTTCGTGCGGATCTTCTCGAACAGATCCTGGGAAAAATGGGCGCATTCGAGGCGGTCCGCAAGGCGGCCGCGCAGACGCGCGAGCCGGCCGCCCTCCTGCGCCGCCTCCACACGTGGTTCGACGCTTTCCGTACGTTGAAGCTGATCCACGAGCTCCGCGACGGGGGTTTTCCCTCACTCCCCTGGAGGCAGGCGCTCGCGGAGGCACCCTTCACCGATCTCGTCGCCGAGACCGACGACGAAGACTCCGACGCCCTGCGCATTCGTCTCGCCGACCAGGAGCGGGCCCTCCCCGAAACCGGAGCCGGCGTCCAGGCGGCGGCCATCGAGGGCCTCCCGCCCAACTGAACGGCAGGTGCGGGCACCAGGCTGTGGAAGCCGACCGGGCGAGGAAAGCCGCCGACGACGTCGCCTTCCCCCGCCCGTTGGAAAACGCTGCGCGTTTCCCACAGCTCCCACAGCCTCAACGACTAGGGACTGAAGCTGGAGGACACTGCGCCATCCGGGAGGAGCGCGCGAACTCGCCCGCAGTGGCGATTACGCTCGCACCGAGAGGAGTCTCCCGACCAGAGGGAGGGAGGAGCCTCTCGGGGCGGGAGCCGCAGCGAACGTAGGGACGAGGTGAGCGGTCGAGCCGACAGGCGAGCCGCTCACCGGTGCCGTTCGCCGCAGCGAACGGCACGTCCCGGAGTGAGCGGAGGCGACGTTAAAAGGGATACCCGATCGTCAGCAGAAAGCGACCCTTTTCCCGCTCGCTTCCCGCCGCCGGCACGAGGCTGTTCCCCGCAGGGTCCTTCACGTCGAAGACGATCGTGCGCGGCTTGACAGGCAACCCGACCTCCGCGCGCAGCGGTCCGATGGGAGTCATGTAGTGCAGCCCGAAGCCCAGGGTCTGCCGCAGTCCGGACTCACCTTCGAGGCGAAGGTTCAGCTGCGAGAAGTCCTCCCACACCTGGCCGAGATCGTAGAAAACGGTCCCACCCAGGGCTCCCAGGATCGGAAAACGGTACTCGGCATTGAAGGCGAAGAACCCGTTGCCTCCCCGGATGTGAGGCCCGGAGGAGCAGTCGAACGCCGCGAGCGTGGGATACGCGCCGGCGCAGGAGCCCGGTCCGGACCCCGTGTGCGGAATGGCGCGCGTGTCGTAGTCCACGCTCTGCCCCGGGATCCCGAGCAGGTCCCGCGGGAACGCGCGCGCGGTCGACTCTCCGCCGCCGAAAAATCTTTCGGCGATCGGCACCTGGATGTTCGAAGGGCCGTACGGGAAGATGCCCCCGAGCCGGGTCGAGAGCGCGACCACGGAGCGGCGCACGGGATGAAACCACGCGACCTGTGTCGAGAACTTGGTGTAACGCGCGTCGGCGAGAAAGGGGAACGCGTACTTGACCGCGCCGCTGACGTAGTACCCCGTGTGAGGATCGATCACGTCGTCGCGGCGGTCGTAAAACGCGGTCGGGCCGATCGTCGTCTCCTCGATCGGCTGGTCAAAACGCGGAAAGTCACTCGCTTCGATCTGAGAGAGGTTCTCGGGGTTCACCGGCCGGATGCGCTGGTATTCGCCGCGGAGAGCGACACGCAGGTTCTTGCCGAAGTAATGAGAGAGCTCGTTTGCAAAACCGAGGCGGTCGATGTCGAGGTTCTGAATCGGCTCCCGGGTGGCGAAGAAGAACGACGTGAAGGTCAGGTCCCGGTCGAGGAAGTAGGGATTCCGGAATGAGAGCTGCGCGCGATATCTCCCCGAGACCGAGACCTGCCCTTCGACTCCGGCCGAGAGCATCCGGCCGAAGAGGTTGTTGTAAGAAACACCGAGCACGACGAAGGGGTCGTTCTGGTGGGAGAGAGCGTCGGGCGCGTACTGGTATCCGACGCCGTAGAGAAGCGAAAGGGGTTTCCCTTCCTGAAGCGCGATGTCCACGTTCCGGGTGGACGTCTGGGGATCGACCGGCTCCGGTTTCATCTCGACCCGCCGGAACACTCCCGCGCGGCTCAAGTTGCGCTGGGTGTTCAAGAGCTCCACCTCGGAAAACGGCTTTCCCTCCTGCCAGGTCACCAGCCGCCGGACCCGATCCGTGTCGGTGCGGCTGTTCCCCCGCAGAATGGTTTTTCCAAAGAACGACCGCGAGCCCTCGTCGACGCGGTACACGACGTCCGCCGCGGTGCCGTCCGCGGCCAGGGTCGATTCCGCGTGGACCGCCGCCTCGCCCCAGCCTCTATCGCGGTATTCGCTTTGAAGATTCGTGACGTCCTGCCGAACGAGGTTCGGGTTGTACGGCTCCGCGGGACGCACCAGGAGTCGCGCCTCGAGCGGGGCCCGGTCCATGTGCTCGACGCCCGCGATCGACCGGCTGCGGATTCTCGCCCGCGGCCCCTCCTGGATCGCGACGGTCACCATCAGCCGGTCGGGCTTCGATCCTTCCGTGATCTGCGGAGCGGCGACTTTCACCGCAACCCACCCGTGTGTCTGGTAATAGCCGGTGATCGCCGCCATGTCCTCCCTCAGATCCTCCTCGACCAGATGCCCCGGCTGGAGGTAGGGAATGCCTTTGCGGCGGGTGACCATCAGCCCGAGCAGCGTCTTCGTCGAGACGGCGTCGTTTCCACGGAGCACGATCTTCTCGATTTCCTCGTGGGGACCGGGATCGACGGTGACGTGCACCGTGTACGTGTCGGGTGTTTCCTTGTCCTTGAAGACATACTCGACCCGCGCGCGGTAGAAGCCACGGCCCTGGAGCCGGCGGCGCTTGTTCTCAACGTACTGGAGAATCAGGTCCTCATCGAAGATCTGCCCCTCGAGCTGAGCGTGTATCTCGGATTGAAGCTTCTTCGGTTTCATCCCGACGGCGTCGAACACGACCCGCGGCCCGACCACGATGCGGTACACGGGCATGATCCGCCCGTCCTCGGTCGGTTGCGCGGCGATTAACTCGAGGGATCCTTTGAGCCGGGAGTTTTTGTGCAGGAACTCCGTCACGCGGATCGCGTCGGCGCGCGCCTTCGATTCGCGATACCGGTCTCCCGGATCCAGATGCAGCCGCGCTCGAAGCTCGTCGGGGGTGAAGGGCCGCGTTTCCCCGTCGAAAAATGCGGGGGCGACCCGCGCCGCCTGGCCGGCCTCTATCCGGAACACGACGCGCGCCCGGAAGCGCTCCCGGTCGAACGTGACCTCCGGCGTGACCTGGGCGTGGAGGTATCCCTCCGCCTCGAGCCGGCGCCGGATGGACGCCGCGCCCTCCTCGATCTCGCCCGCCTGGAAAACCGATCCTTCCCCGAAAGACAGCGCGCGAAGGAGATCGTCCCGCGACAGCCTCCCGTGGAGGAAACGAAGCGGGCGCACGCGGAAAGATCGGGCCAGATGCACGACCACCGCCACACCGCCCGGCGCGGGGTCGGACGCGATCTGGATGTCGCCAAACTGGCCCGTCGCGAAAAGGTTGCGGATGGTATCCCCCGTCGCCTTGTCGGTGAGCGGCTGCCCCACCCGCAGTTCCACGAGTCTCGCAATCTCGGCCTGGTCCACCGCGCCGTCGCACGTGTACGCGAGCGACACGATCGCGGGGGCAGCGTCGGGCGCGCCTGCCGCCGGCTGCGCGCTTACCGCGGCCGCGGAGGCGAGGAGCGCCGCCCCGAGAACGAAGAGCCGCAGCGCCGTCCTTGACACTCCAGGTGCGAGGCGGACCGCGATCAGGTCAGTACCTCGTCCGCCGGCGGACGTCGATCAAGTACACGCCATTCTCATCGTGCCGCGCGCGCAACACCACGTTGTACCCGACCTGCCACTCGAGTCCGTAGACGGGCGGATGGCTCGTGTCGAGCGACTGCGAATACGTCGCGAGCACGTTCGGCGCGATCTGTTTTCCGATCGTGGAGCGGATGTCCGAGAGTTGCCCCCCGGAGAACACCGGATCGATCTCGAACCGGTCGAGTTTGAACAGGCGCTGCGTCGGACGGGTGATGGTGCTCGCGGCCGCGCCGGCGGCGATCGAGGCACCCGCCGAGACGATCGATTCGCTGGTCGTGTCCGTCGACGCCGTCTGACGGGACGTCGGGGCCGATCCGGTCAGAAGCAGACTGAAGATCTGCTCGTCCGGCAGGGGCGGGTCCGACGAAAAGCTCGTCTGGATCCGCGGCCACGTGCCGACCAGGTTCACGATCAGGTCGTATCCGCGCACTTCAGCGCGGGCGTGGATGTCGAGGATCGGAGTGAGCCCGCGGGCGCTCGCGAACGTGATCGTGCCGGACTCGACGTCGTAGCGCACGTCCCGAAAGGTCACGCGGCCGCCTTCGTCGAGCACGATCTGGCCGGTGATGGTGGGATCCGCGACGGTACCTCTCGCCAGCAGATCGACCGTCGCCGTCAGCCGGGCCAGATTGTTCCGCACCTCGAGCGCGGCGGAGGAAACGATCCTCACGTCGAGCGAGGTCTGCTCCTTCCAGGGCTCCTGCGCCACGATCGTGTCGGCGGAACGGCTCCGCGCGAGCAGGTCGGCGAGAGTGATGTCGAAGTCGCGCGAGTACGTTCCGCGCAGAAGCGTCACCTCTCCGCGCAGATCGCTGCGCCGCCCGTTGCCGGTCGCGACGAGATCCGCGTCGACCTGCAGCCTCAGGTCCTGCGGGTAGTGGAGGGCGACGCGGCGCGCCTGGATCGAGACGCGAAAATCCTGAAGCGCCAGGCGGTCGAGCCGTACGGCGCCGGATGCGTACAGCTCGCCTCCGCCGAACTTCGCCCGTCCCTCGAGGTCCGCCCGCGATCCCTGAAACGTCACCGTCGCATCGATGTTGTCGACGATCTGCGTCAGGCTCGTCAGCCGGTATTTCCCGTTCTCGACACGCAGCGAGCCGGAGAGGTTGGGGGCCGCGAGCGTTCCGGCGGCCTTGACGTCGAGCACGAGGCGTCCGTTCAACCCGAGACCTGGAAACTCGAGCGCCAGAAGTGCCGCGTCGATCGTTCCGGAAAGCGAAAGCTGCATACCGCCAGGCTTGTCGCCGACGTTGATCCAGCCGCCGGCCTTCAGAGCGGTGCCCTCGCCAGCCGCCTGAAAATCCTGAAACGTGAGGCGTCGGTCCGCGAGCGAGATGCGGACGACTCCGGAGGTTGCCAGGACGCCGGGCCTGTCCGGCAGGTCGAGCCGCGCGCGCGTCATTCGGAACTCCCCCGTCGGCCAGTCGCCGGATTTCGCGGGCAGAGTGAAGCTTCCGTCCACCGCCACCGAGCCGCCCCGACCGGCGGGGAGCGCAAACGGAGTCATCAGAAGAAACGAGCCGAGATCCGAGGCATCGAGCGACACATCGACGCGCGAAGGCTGTCCGAACAGATCTCCGCGCGCGATGACGCTCCAGCGGTCCCGGACCTCGGCGACGGCATCGAGGACACCGGCCGTCACCGTCGCGTCGAGCCGCGGCTCCCGCCCGTCCGGCAGCGCGTGGCCGAAAAACACCGCGTCGGCCACGGACGCGGTGACCTTGAGGTTCGGGCGATCGAGCGAGCCGCTTCCCGACAGCTCGAACGTGAGCCGGCCGGAGACATCCTTCGCGCTTGCGGCGAGAGCGCCGATCGCGTCGAGCGCGATGTGGTCCCCGGCCACGTGCGCCTCGAACGTCCGGTCCCGCAGGGAGAGGGCGCCGCGGCCGCCGAGCATCCCCTGACCGATCGACGCCCGCAGGTCTTCGAGGGCGAGACGTCCGGGCGTGAAGAGCACTCGCGCCGTCATCTGGCTGAATTTCTGACCCCAGACCGTCGCGTCCGCCAGCGTCACGGGCCCGCCGCCGGAAAGCGCCTCCGGCGTCCCGGACACCGGGAACGCGCCCGTCACCCGCCCGTCGACGGGGAACTTCAAGTCCAGATACTCGAGGAGGCGCGACAGCGGGTAGCGGTTGGCCGCGATCGAAAGATCAAAGCGCGGCCGCCCCGGCACGACCCGGTATCGCGCCATCCCCTCGAGGGAGAGCGTCGACTCCCCGTCGTAGACCCGGAGCGGGCGGAAGAAGAACGCTCCTTCGCGCATCTCGACACTTCCCCGCACGCTGCCGAATGCGACCCCGGCGTAGCGGGCGTCTTCGGCCGTCACCTGGGCGACGGCGTCGGGCTCCGTCCATTTCCCGCCGACGTGCCCGGCGATCTCTCCCGACCCGCCGAGGCCGAGCGCTTCCGGCCTGCTGCCGCCCGCGGCCAGAAAATTCTGGAAGATCCGGTCGACCTCGCCGAGGTCCCTGGAGCGGAGGCGAAAATCGAAGTCCGGCTGCCAGACGCCGATCACGAGACCTCCGGAGAGATCGACGGACGATTGCGGAAAGTGAAAGGAGGCCCCGTCGAATCCGATCCGCCCGCGGACGACGGAGAAGGGGCCGCCGCCGCCGGTCGGGATACCGAAGCGCCCGCGAACGAGGGAGGCCGCGGGGCCGGGCTGCACCCGGAGACTCCCCCCGCCGTCCGCCCGCGTCAGCCCCGCTTCGCCCCATCGCAGAGCGACCGTCACGGCCGCGGCGCCGGAGAGACCCGTACCCGGCAGGCCGATGTCTCCGAGGAAGCGTTCGACCGAAAATCCCCGAGCCTCGAGGGCGAGCGTCATCGGCGATGTCTTCTCACCGAGATTCGCGATCCGGAGGGTCCCCGAAGCGGCGCCCCCGGAATAGCCGGCGCGCTCGATCTCCGCGATGAGCGCCTCCGGCGTCGCGGTGACGGTGGCCGCGAGGTCTTCCAGGGTGAAGACGGAGGCCCGCACGCGGGGGGAGCGCACCGTCCCCGCGAGGCGGAATCCTCCGGCAGGCGGGATCTCGAGGCGCACGCGCACGGCGGCACGGCCCGCGAACCCGAGATCGAGGTGGAACACGCGTTCCACCTCCTCGATCGACACGTCGCCGGTCGCCGCGAAGACGGCGTCTGGCCGGTCGAGATTCTCGAGCGCCCCGTTCGCTCTCAAAGTGCCGAACGGACCCTCGAGCCGGATGTCGTCGAACGTCAGCCCCCGTCTGGGATCGAGCACGAAGCGGGTCTTGAGCGACGCGACTAAGGGTTCCGAATCGGAGAGGTGGATCGTGGCGCGCTGCGCGACGATTCCGCCGCGGTACCCGCCGCCGGGAAGGGAATGGAGCTCGGCCGCCAGATCCTCGAGACGGCCGGTGAACGCCATGCTGCGCCCGTCGAATTCGATCACCCCTTCCTGCACCAGGATCGAGCCGATCTTCAACTTCAACCCGCCGCCTCCGGGCTTCGCCGAGCTCGTCAGACCGGGGGGAAGGTTCCACGTGCCGTCGGCAAACTGCACCAGGGCGATGTGGGGACGCAGCGCGCGAATCCGTCCCAGCCGAAGCTCCTGCCCGACTAAGGAAACGCCGCCGCCGATGGAAACCTCCTCCGCGGAAAGGAGGGGCCCCGGCAGCCGCGGATCGTTCCCGACGCGAACGTCCGCCAGGCGCACCGCGGGCGGGAAAACGCGCAAGTCCACGGTGCGGAAGGTCACGGGGCGCCCGAGAGCATCGGCGAGGCGCGACTGCGAGACGCCATGGATCAGGTTCTGGAAACGTTCGGACTTCCAGATTGCGTAGGAAGCCAGGATCAGGAAGACCAGAACGACCGAAAGGAGCCGGCTCGCGGAAAGACGAAGCGGCTTCACGCCTTCCGTCTGGCGAAAGGGGCTCATGGCTCGCGACCGGGCGCCGTCGCCCGCAGGGAGGAGGCGCTCACGCCTTCAGACGCCCCAGTTGAGCTTCTCCACCAGCTTCTGAAAGTGGTCCGACTCGGGCGGGCGCAGGAGGGTCACAGCGGAGCGGCTCTGCCGGACCTCGATCACGACTCCGACGGGGACGCGAAAGCTCTCCTGCCCGTCGAGGGTCAGATTCACGCCGTCGTTGCGGCCGCGCTCGATCACCGTCAGGCCGACTGGCGTCGAGTCGGGAACGACCAGGGGTCGCTGAGAGAGCGTATGCGGACAGATCGGGGTGACGACGACCGCGAGCAGAGACGGGTCGAGAATCGGCCCTCCCGCCGAGAGGTTGTACGCGGTCGACCCGGTAGGCGTCGCGACGATGACTCCGTCGCCCCTAAATTCAGCGACCTTTCGGCCCGCGATCGAGACGGAGAACGCCGAGATCCTTCCGATCGCTTCCTTGTTCAGGACCGCGTCGTTCAACGCCCGGTACCTGCCGCTGTGCGGCCCCTCCGGCACGGTGACTTCGAGCCGCCGCCGCGGGTCCTCGCGAAACCCGCCCGCCAGGACCTCGTCGAGGCGCCGGAGCGCCTCTCCGCGCGTCAAGCCGGCGAGAAAGCCGACCAGGCCGACGTTGATCCCGAGAATCGGCGTCGAAGCCGGAGCGTCGCGCGCGACGGAAAGGAGCGTTCCGTCTCCGCCCGCGATCAGCACGAGATCCGACTGGCGCGCGATCTGCGCGCGCGCGACCCCGCTGGAAATCCCGAGGGCCCCGGCAGTCTCGTCGTCGAAGACGGTTTCGACGTTGCGCCGCTTGAGCGCGCGGTCGAGCGAGCGGACCAGGCGGATCGCATCGGACGAAGCCACCTTCGCCACGAGCCCGATCCGACGAAATCGCCGTCCGCGCGGCCGCGCCTTTCCCGCCATTCGACCATATTAAAGGAAGGGAGCGCGCACACCGCGCGGCTCCAGGCGGGAGGCCGCCCGGCCGATGGCGGCCGTCCCGCCGGCTTCCAGATCAGTCCGCAGTCGGAGAAGGAGCGCGCACACCGCGCGGCTCCAGGCGACAGGCCGCCATGCGATGCGGCCGCATCGCCTGCTTCAAAGTCAGCCGCGGTTGCCAGAAACACGAAATCGTCCTGGAGCCGCTCGAGCGACGCCCGATGGCGGCGTCCCGCCTGATGAAAGTCAGCCTTCCGTGCGAGGAACACGAAACGTGCTGAAGTCGCTCGAGCGAAGCCCACACGCCGCTCCCGGAAACGCCGGGCCCCGCCGCTCATCTATCCTCGACCGGATGCCCAGAACCCGTCTCGACCTCCTCCTCGTCTCCCGCGGCCTCGCCCCGAGCCGGGAAAAGGCGCAGGGGATGATCCTCGCGGGGCAGGTCTCTATCGACGGCCGCCGCATCGACAAGGCCGGAAGCCCGACCGCGGAGGACGCGGAGATTTCAGTCGCGGGTCCCGAGCACCCGTTCGTGTCGCGCGGGGGCGTCAAGCTCGCCGCCGCGCTCGACGCCTTCGCGATCGATCCCGCCGGACTCGTGTGCCTGGACATTGGCGCCTCGACCGGCGGGTTTACCGACTGCCTTCTGCAGCGCGGCGCCGCGCGCGTCTACGCGATCGACGTCGGCTACGGACAGCTCGACGCCCGGCTGCGCTCCGACCCCCGGGTCATGCTGCGTGAGAAGGTCAACGCGCGCGGCCTTTCGGAAGCCGACGTCCCGGAGCACGCATTGCTCGCGGCGCTCGACCTGTCCTTCATCTCGGCGCGGCTCGTGCTCCCCGCGGTCATCGCGAGGCTTGCTCCGGGCGCCGACGTGGTCGTCCTGGTGAAGCCCCAGTTCGAAGCGGGCCGCGCGGAGGTGGGCAAGGGCGGCATCGTCCGATCGGACGCGGTGCGGGAACGCGTCGTGCGCGAGGTGGAACAGTTCGCGGTCAGGGAGGGGCTCGCTTCGCTCGGCGCGATCCCCTCGCCGATCCGGGGCGCTCGCGGAAACCAGGAGTTTCTGCTGGCCCTGCGCCTCCCCGGCTAGCGGCGCGGCACGATCAGGACCTTCACCGAGCCTTCCGGGTCTCGCGCGCGCGCGAAGGCCTCCTTCGCTTCTTCGATCGGGAACCGGTGCGTGACGAGATCTTCGACCGCGATCCGCCCGGAAGCGATCAGGTCGAGCGCGGCGCGGGTGTCGTCCGGTCCGCATGAGTACGAAGGAATGAGCCGCACCTCGCGAAAATAAAGTTCGTGGGGTGAGAGCGTCAGCTGCTCGTCCGGCGCCGACATCGTGAAAAGCAGAAGCGTGCCGCCGGGGCAGACGCAATCCGCGGCCTCGCGAATCACCCCGGGATTTCCGGGACAGACGAAGACGAAGTCGAATCCCTTCGCATCCGACGCTCGGCGGGAGCCCTCCAGAAGCGACTCGCGAGAAACGTCGATTGCGTCCCCTGCGCCGGATGCGAGAGCCACGGCGATGCGCGACGGGACGCGGTCCGCCCCGACGATGCGGGACGCACCCGAGGCGGCCGCCAGGCGCACCGCGAGCTGCCCGGCGGAGCCGAGGCCCACGACGAGCGCGCTCTGGCCGCTTCTGAACCCGCCGCGGGAGAACGCCTTCACGACGGTCGCGAGAGGCTCCGTCCAGATCGCCGCCTCGTCGCCCACATGCGGAGGAATGTGCAGGGTGTCGCGGGCGAGGTTGCCGGAGGGGATCCGGACTAGCTCCGCCAGGCCGCCGGGATCGAGTCGCGAGGCGCGCCACTCCCGGCAGTGAACGAACCGCCCGACCGCGCACGCTTCGCACGCCATGCACGGCGCGTGATGGTGCGGGATGATGCGGTCGCCGGGGTGGAACCCTTCGACCCCGTCGCCCACGGATTCGATTTTCCCCGCCACCTCGTGACCCACGACCGTGCCCGCCTTTGCCCGCACGTACCAGCCGAGCAGATCCGATCCGCAGATCCCGGCCGCCGCAAGACGCATCACCGCCTCGCCCGGCCCGGGCGTCGGCGCCGGCACCTCGACGACCTCGACTCCTCCATCGGACGCGACCCGGACCGCCTTCATGCCCGGCTCTTTCGATCAGCCGGCATCCGGCCGGACCACGTGGCGCAGCCCCTCGCCGCGCCCCTGCTTCTCGAGAAAGCCCGGGAGACTTCCGAGCCCTGCCGTCGCGCTCACGAGAGGCAGAGGGTCGACCGCGCCGGAGGCGAGAAGCGCGAGCGCTTCCGCGGCCTCCGCCGGGGTCGAATGGAACGAGCCCACGAGTGAGATCTCCGCGTAATGGAGCCGCGCCGCGTCAAACGACGCGATGGAGCCCGGGGCGCAGCCGCCGTAGAGAAGGACGCGCCCTCCCGGAGAAACGAGAAACGGCAGGAGAGACCAGACTTCGGGATCTCCCGTCGCGTCCACCGCGAGGGAATCACCGGCTTCGGGCGACCCGGCCGACAGGTCTAGAAACCGCGCCCCGAATGACTCGGCCATCGCCCTCCGGGCGGGCCGCCGCGCCGCGATCGTGCACGGAACGCCCCGAACCCGAGCGGTCGCCGCCCACAAGAAGGCGATCGCGCCCCCGCCGTACACGAGAAGCGTCGCTCCCTCCGCCACGGGTTTCAGCCGGTTCCAGCCGTGCAGCACAGACGCGAGAGGATCGACGAAAGCCGCGGCGGCATCGGAGAGGCCCTCGGGCACCGGGTGCAGGTTCGTCCGCACGACGGCCGCCGGCACCCGGATGTACTCCGCGAAGGCGCCCCACGTCTGGTCCGCGTGGCCGTTCGCGCAGAGGTTCGAGAAGCCCCCCGCGCATTGTGCGCAGGTACCGCAGGGCCCGGAAATACCGGGGACCACGCGCGTCCCGAGGAGTGCGGGATCCGCCCCCTCGCCGACGGAGACGACGTCGCCGCACAGCTCGTGACCCATCGTCCGCGGCAGGGAAATCCGCGCGTGTCCGCGCTTCAACAGCTTGAGATCGGTTCCGCAGAGAACGGCGGCCCGGACCCGGAGGACGACCTCGCCCGGCTGCGCGCCCGGCACGGGGAGCTCGCGCTCGCCGTACTCGCCGATTCCCGTCTGGACGAACGCCTTCAAGCGGGAGAGGGGCGCGGGAGGAGAACGCGCGTCACGCCTTGCGCTCTTCCACGTAACGCGCGAGCTCCGGCAGGCGTCCGCCCCGCGCCGGAAGCGTCCGGGCGGACTCGATGGCTTGCTCGATCTGCTCGCGCAGCATGGCGCGCGACCGTTCGACGCCCCAGACGCCCGGAAACGTGGCCTTCCCCGCCGCGGCGTCCTTGCCGGCCTGCTTTCCGAGCGTCGCCGCGTCCGCTTCGACGTCTAAGAGATCGTCCTTGATCTGGAACGCCAGCCCCACCGCACGCCCGTAGGCCTCGAGCGTCCGCAGCACGTCCCTCGGCGCGCCCGAGAGGATCGCGCCGACGGCCAGAGCGGCGCGGATCAGCCGGCCGGTCTTGTTCTCGTGGATCGAGAGGACGAGCGCCTCGGAAGGGTCGGGCTGGTTTTCCGACTCGAGGTCCGCCGCCTGGCCGCCGATCATTCCGCGCGTTCCGATCGCGTCGACGACCGTCTCGAGCACTCGGATCTTGGCGGCCGCGAACTCGCCGCCCTCCGGGTAGCGGGCGAGTGTGCCGAGGCCGTGCGTGAGCAGCGCGTCCCCGGCGAGGATCGCGGTCGCCTCTCCGAACGCGACATGACAGGTCGGGACTCCGCGGCGCAGGTCGTCGTCGTCCAAGGCCGGCAGGTCGTCGTGGATGAGCGAGTACGTGTGGATCATCTCGAGCCCGCACGCCGGCGCGAGCAGCCGCCCCGGCGGAGCGCCCGCCGTCTCGCCCGCCGCGAGGCACAGGATCGGCCGGAGACGCTTCCCGCCGGCGAAGACGGAATGGCGGATCGCGCGGTGGAGCGTCTCGGGCCAGGATACGTCGGAGGGGAGCAGCCGGCCGAGCTCGCGATCGACGTCTTCCCGCTGCGCCTGGAGAAAAGCGGAGATGTCAGTCGCGGTCGTCGCCATCTTCATCCCCGACCATGGGAGCGGTTCCGTCCGCGAATGCCTCAGTCTTCCACTCCCCCGCCGCGTCCTTTAGCACCACGTCGACGGATTTCTGGACGTCGGTCAGCTTCGTGTCGCAGAACCGCGCTAGCGCCATTCCTTCCTGGAAGAGCTCGAACTGCCGCTCCAGTCCCAGGCCGTCGGACTCGATCTCGCTGACGATCGCCTCGAGCCGATCCATCGCCTCTTCGAATGAGCGCTCTTTCTTCGGTCGGATCGTCATTCGTCCTCCTGAAAGAGTGGTCCGAGCGAGCCAAAATTCGTTTTCCCTGCCGACGCTTCCGGGGCCTTGCGCCGGCGGGCGATACGGTCGCCGACGATCGCGGAGACGTGTCCCTCCGAGAGGCGCACCCGGAGCCGGTCGCCGATGCGAACCTCGCTCGCTGACAGAAGCGGCGAAGATCCCCCCTCCCTGTACACGACGGCGTAGCCGCGCGCGAGCACAGCGAGCGGGCTGACGAGGTGCAGCTTCTCGGCGGCCGCGGCGAGCCGCTCGCGGCCCCGCTCGCCGACGCGAGCCATCCGGCGCTCGAGGTGGGACAGCAGGCTGGCGGCCGCCTCGCGCTTCCTCGGAAGCTCCGCCGCCCGTGTGAACCCGCGAAGGGAGGCGAGGGCGCGCGCAATGCGGCCCGCATAGTCCAGGGGGCGCCGTTCGAGCGCGGAAGCGAGGGCCGCCTGGCTCTGCGCGACGCGCTCCTGCTTCTCGCGGAGCCGGTAGCGGAAGGCGAGGAGCCCCTCGGCACGGGAGAGCCGGTCGAGATCGCCCTTGCGCCCGGACAGGAACACCGCCATCGCCCTACGGATCCGGGCCTGCGCCCCACCGACCCGGCGAACGAGCTCTTCTCTTTTCGCTGCCACCTGTTCCGCGGCGGCGGACGGCGTCGCGGCACGCAGATCCGCGACGAAGTCCGCGATCGTCCAGTCCGTTTCGTGGCCGACGGCGGAGATCGTCGGAATCCGCGAATCCGCCAGCGCCCGCGCGACGCGCTCGTCGTTGAACGCGGCGAGATCCTCCGCGGACCCGCCTCCGCGCGCAACGATCAGGACGTCGAAGCCGCCCTGCCGGTTGAAGGCCCGGATCCCCTCGACGATGTCGGCCGCGGCACCGGCACCCTGCACCCGCGCGGGGAAGATCGTGATCGAGAGCCCGCGGAAGCGCCGCCGGCAGACGTTGACGATGTCGCGAATCGCGGCGCCGTCGGGCGACGTGACGACGGCGATGCGATCCGGCAGCATCGGAATGGGTCGTTTTCGGGACTTCTCGAAGAGCCCTTCCGCCGCGAGCTTCTCCTTCAGCTGCTCGAAGGCGAGCTGCAGCGCCCCGGCGCCGACCGGCTCGATAGCGGCGGCCTTGATCTGGAACTTTCCCTGCGGAGCCCAGAGGTCGAGCGAGCCCCGAACGACGACCTCCTGCCCGGTCTTCGGCTGAAAGGGAACGCGGCGCAGGTCGGAGGCGAAGATGATCGCCGAAAGGCAGCCGCCCTTGTCCTTGAGGGAGAAGTAACCGTGTCCGCCGCGAAGCTCCCAACGGGAAATCTCCCCCGCGACCGAGATCTCCCGCCAGGACGTGCGGAGAGCCTGGCCGACTTCCGAGAGGAGCTCGGAGACCGTGTAAGGGCGGGGAGGAGCCGGAGAAAGAGCCGCCGCCAACGGTCGAGAAGACATTGCGGCATTTTACTTCGGACCCCTTCCGCGGGGCGATTGCAGACGAGGAGCCCTGGATACTCGAACACGGGAGTCACGCTGAAACTCAAACCCTTTCCGCGGCGAGATTTTCCCAGGTGAGAATTGACTCAGCGCGGAGCAAGCAAACGCGGGGAAACGCGCGGGCGGGGCCGGGGCGGCGGCTGCTGCAGGGCCAACGAGACTTCCCGCTCGCGCACCCCTCCGCCGCCGAGCGCGATTCGGACGGTGTTCGACCCGGTCTGGAACCGGATGGCGGTGATCCACGTACTCCCTTCGAGCCCTTCGTTGAATCCGCTCCAGGTCCCTCCGGCATCGAAGCTGACGTAAAGGCCTTCTTCGGTTCCCGCCAGGACGATCGACGAAGTTCGTGGGTGAACGGCAACCGACATGACATAGCGGCCACCGAACGCCGAACCGATCTGTTGCCAGTTCGCCCCGCCGTCCACCGACTTGAAGAGGCCCCCGTAGGATGCGACGGCGTAGAGGTGGGAGCGGTTCGAGGGATCGATCGCGATCCTCCTGAACCCGGGCAGATTGGCCGGGTTCAAACCCCCGTTCGAGGCAGCCCAGGTGGCGCCCCCGTCGAGGCTCTTGAAACACCCGCCATACCGGCCACCAACACCTACCTGGTATGAAATGGAAATCACGCCGGCGTAGAGGACGCGGGCGTCGTTTGGATCGCCCGCGAGTGTTCCGACGTCGAACGGGAGATCGGCCAGCAGGGACCAGTTCATCCCGCCGTCCGTGGTGCGATAGAGCTGGGATTCATCCGCGAAGGGCCCGGCTGCGAAATAGAGAACCTTGGAATCCGCGGGCGACATCCAGAGCGCTTTTGACCCGGTGGGAGAGGGAAAAGAGAACAGCCAGGTCCGCCCGCCGTCGGCAGAGCGCACAATCCCGGCGTTGGTTCGCGCGAAGATGTTGCGAGCGTCGCGCGGGTCGAGCACGATCTCATAGGCAGAGTCCGCGGGCGGGGGCAGAAGCATCCGCTGCCAGCTCGCGCCCCCGTCATCGGATCGATGCAGGTTATCCAGAAACGTCCCGGCGTAGAGAGTCCCGACGACGTCGTCGGCGGCGAGGCTCTGAACCTGGGTGGCATTCAATCCGGCGCTCGCTTTTTTCCAGGACGTTTCCGATGCGGCCCGCCGGAAAACGCCACTGCCCGTTGCGGCATAGACGAGGCCCGTCGGCGTCATGGCGAGCTGGTGGACAAAGACGTCGTCGCCGACACATCCCACGAGACCCAGGTGTTGCCGCCATCCCGGCTCTCTCGGACTCCCGCCCGTCCGTAGGGTGCGAGGACCGATGTTGTTCCGGGTGATGGCCTCGTTGTTTCGGTCCCCGATTTCCTTCTCGAGCGCGAGCGCGCGCTCGTACCCCTCGAGCGCCCGGTCCACGTCGCCGATCTCTTCGTTGGTGGTTGCGATGTTATTGAAGCTGATGGCCTCGCCTCTCTTATCTCCGATCGACCGCGAGATCTCCATCGACAGCGTGAAGCTCCTGAGCGCTCCCTCGTGATCTCCGAGGACCTGCTCCACCTGTCCCCTCGCGCCCGCCGTGAACGCGATGAGGGTCTTGTCGCCGAGCCGCCCTTCAAGAGCGGAGGCGCGTGTGTAAAGGGACAGGGCGAGAACTTCCTCTCCCAGCCGGTGATTGGCGAATCCCGCCCAGGTGAGAGTGGACGCTTCGAAGCCCGGATCGTTCAACTGCCCGACGACCTGGAGAGTTTTCTGAAGCGCCGCGAGGTTCTCCTGAGTCAGGCCGAGGTCGCGGCGATCCCCGGCTTCGTGCCAGATGCTTGCCGCTTTCTCGTAGAGCACCACCGCGTTTTGAGACGCCTCCGCCTTCCCTTGAACCCGGAGAGCGTCCGCCTCGAAGAACGTCTTCTGCCCCTCGAACCGCAACCGGTCGACGTCCGTGGCGGCCCGACGCTGCCGGATCTCGATCCGATATCGGCCCTCCGGCGCCCTGGGCGCGCCTCCCGCCACTTCGACGCGGTAGTCACCGGGTTCCCCTGCGATCCAACAGATCGGCTCGGGCCCGAAGTTGCCGTTTGGTCCGTCCACTTCTCCGATCTTCGAGCCGTCGGGAGCGATCAGGGTCACGGCGAGATCGATCCCCTGCTGCTCGACGACGAGATCCAGAAATTGTCCCGTCGCGAGGGCAACCCGATACGAGTGGGTTGCGCCGCCCGCAACGGCGCGGGTCAACGGCTTGTCGGGCTCCAGGATTGTGCCCGGCTCGGAGACTGAGGATGCCGCCAGGCGCGCCAGCGCTTCCACCGGGGGCGCCAGGGCCCCCAGCAGGAGAACGGCGGCAGCGAGTCCTTCCGAGGGACGAATGCCCCGCCGCAGGGAAACAGTTACAACGCCCACGGAAATTGTTCGCGCACTCTATCTTCAATCGAGGCCGTCGCCGCCTCCCGGCAGGCAGACATCGGAGTTTCACGCCCGCGCGGGGACGCCGTCCTTGGTGCGCTCGAGAGGCTCGACACGGCCCGTTTCATCTTTGAACACCCTCGCGAAAGGCACGGCCAGGATGAGCAGCGTCGCCATCTCGATCTCGGTGTCTCCGAAGTTGTATTCGAAGAGTCCCGCGACAAACAGCGCGACGCCGGAGAGCCAGGCTCCCGCGAGAAGGGCGGCCCGGTCCGGCCGGCGCTCCCGCCGCAGGGCGCGGCCCGTGTGGAAGAAGAAGATCCCCATCAGCGCGAGGTAGGAAGCGCACGCGAAGACGCCGTTCGAGGCCGCAATCTGCACGATGTTGTTGTGGAGATGGGGGACGCGCCAGTCGCGGGCCGCCGCATCGCGGTAGAAGGGATAGAGGGGCCGCACTTCATCCGGACCGACGCCGAAGATCGGGGAGTCCGACACCATGCGCATCCCCGCTTTGACCATCAGGACACGGTCCCAGTTGGAGCCATCCCGGAGATCTCCGATCGAAACGAAGCGCGCGCGAACGGAGCCCGGTACGACCAGAAACAGCGTCACGAGGGCCGGGGCGAGGACCAGGAGACCCCGCGGTCGGCGGACGAGGAGATAAGAGACCGCCGCGGTGATCGCGCCAACGTATGCGTTGCGAGTGAAGGTGAGCACCATGGCCGCGAACGGAGCCACGGCGAACACTCCCGACATCCGCCACCGCCCCCGCTCCTCCAGGGCGAAACCCGCCAGGACGCACGCCGCGATCATCGTCAGGCCCGAGTACGTCATCCAGTGCGACAGACCTCCCTGCAACCGGCGATAGAGGTCGTCCCCGCCGTGCGCGAACTCCCAGAACCCGGCGAGCGCCAGGATGACGCCGCTCGCGGCGATCGCCAGAAGCACGGCGCGGCCGCGCTCCACTCGATCGACGAGGTCCATGGTGATCGGGATCAGCAGGAGAAGCGAGATCCCCGCGAGGTGACGGACGCTGTAAGCCGGGTCCCTCGAAAAGGCGGTCGAGAGAGCCACGAAAACCGCACATGCGCCCGCGGCTATGGAGATCGGAGAAAACAGCGTTCCCGCCAGGCGGCGGTCGCGCCACATCCGCGCCAGCCACGCGAGCCCCAGGATCGAGAAGGCAAAGTAGGCCGGCGAGATCCGGGACGTCAGGAAGGCGAAAAGGACGAGGAAGAAGAAGAGGAAGCGTCGGAGGGTCAGCGCGCCTCCGAGCCCGGGAGTGCCTCATCGACGAGCATAACGGGGATGTCCGAGACGATTGGATAAACGAGGTCCGCCTGTCTCGAATAGAGGCCGGAGGTCACGATGGGCTCTTCATCCCGGAATTTCTCGCGGTACTTGTCGATCAGCTTTCGGGCAACCTCGGGCTTCAACTCGATCAGCTCGAGCGGCCCCTTCGTTTTGGGACAGACCAGGATCGCGAGAAGCTCCGGATCGACGGCCATGGGGAATCCTCCGGGCGGGAGTGTAAGGCAGTTATCAGTTGTCAGTGATCCTTGCCGGGCGCTACGGTGTGGAATCCGGCTCGGAAACTCGCGACTGATCACTGAAAACCGAAAACTTATCCATGCGCGTCTTAAACCTCGTCGCCGGCCAGAAATGGACGGGCACCGCCGCGGTCGTTTTCGACCAGACGGCGGCGCTGGTCGCGGCCGGGATCGAGGCGCAGTTCGGCTTCGTCGGCAACAGCCCTCTCGCGGAGCGGCTCTTTCCGCTCGGGTGGGCCCGACCCATCTTGAGCCCGCTGCGCGGACCTCTCGATTACGTGCGGGAAATCCGCCGCCTCTCGCAGACCCTCGGTCGCGAACCGTTCGACGTCGTGCACGCCCACGGAACCCACGACCACCACGTCGCTGCGTGGGCCGTCCGGGGACGGCCGCCGCGACTCGCGCGAACCGTCCACAACACCCGGCACGCGCGGCGGGGTCCGGCGACGCGATGGCTCTTCCGGAGAACGCAGGCCTTTGCGTTCGCGAACTCGGAGATCGCGTCCCGCTTCGGACAAGCGGAGGGCGAGATCCAGTCACCGGTCGTCGATACCGCGCTCTTCCGTCCGGCGGAAGACCCCGGCGAAAAGGCGGAAGGGATCGTCGTCGGCACCGTCGGCAAGATGGCTCAAGGACGCGGGCACCGCGCGGCGATCGCGGCCGCGGCGCCTCTCTCGGCCGTGACCCTGGTGCACGTCGGGCACGGCGAGCTCATGCCGGCCCTGAAGGATCTCGCCGCATCGCTCGGATCGGGGAAACGCAACCAGTCAAGTCTTCCCGATCTTTACCGCTCCTGGGACGTTTTTCTCTTTCTCGCGTCCGGCAGCGAGCAGGGCCAGCGCGCGATCCTGGAGGCGATGGCGTCCGGACTTCCCGTCATCGCGGTCGATGTGCCGGGAGTGCACGACCTCATGACGGACGGCCGGGAAGGCTTCATCGTCCCGGAAGGCGGGATCGCGCCGGCGCTCGCGCGGCTTTCCTCGGACCCGGCGCTGCGGCACGAGCTCGGAGCGCGAGCCAGAAAAAGGTCGCTCGCCTTCACCGCGGCCGGGTACGCCGGGAAAGCGGCCGCCTTCTACGAGACGCTGCTAAGAAAGCCCCTCAGCCCTCGAGCGCCTTGAGAACGTCCTGCGGGTGCGTCGCGGGAATGACCGTCGAGTACGCCTCGCGGATCTTCCCGTCGGGTCCGATCAGGTAGCTGATGCGGCTCGGGCTCCCCGCGTCCGCCGAGGCACAGGCGCCGTAAGCCAGGCCTATCTCGCGGTTGATGTCGCAGAGGAGCGGAAAAGGGAAGGAGTATTTCTTCGCGAAGCGCGCGTTCGCCTCGGCGCTGTCGAACGAGGCGCCGAGGACGTCGGCGTCCTGTTTCTGAAAATCGGCGTAAAGGTCGCGGAACCCGCTCCCTTCCCGCATTCAACCGGGGGTGTTGGCGCGGGGATAGAACCATAGGACGACGTTTCGGCCCCGGTAGTCGGACAGGCGCCTCGTCGCGCCGGTGTGATCGGAAACGGAAAAATCGGGAGCGGAATCGCCCGGATTCAACATGCGGCGGATGATACCCCGCCGGAGAAAAGTCATCAGCCCCATTTCGCCTCCCCGTTTCCCCTTTGCAGTTTCCCGTCTCCCGGCACGGTCCCGGCCGGAAGCTCGACCGCCCACCCCATCTTCTCGAAACGCCGCCACTCCCAGAGGCGCGCCCATTTCAGAAAAGTCCCGTACGCCTGCAGGCCGCACAGCACGAGGCCATGCGTTCCGTCGAGAAAGCCCGCCTGCAAAACGTACGTGCGGACGAACCGCCACGCGGGGCGAAACGCGACCATCACGAGACCCGCCGAGCGGCCCGCCCGGTAGAGGTCCGCGGCCCCCCACAGCGCGTAACGGTGGAGCTTCTCGAGATACGCGGGAAACGAAGGAAACGTGAAGTGCCGCAGAGGCGTGGCGAGCGTCGGGGGGTGCCCCGCCACTTCCATGTCGGCGTGGACGCGCCGCTCCGGGTATCGCGCGGTGCCGCGCCGCACGAATCGGACGAGCCGGTCCGAGCCCCACCCGGAGTGACGGATCACGCGCCCGAGAAAGACGTTCTCCCGGCGAAGGAGGTATTGATCGGCCGGAGGGCCCCCCGCGAGAAGATCCATGATCTCGCGCGCAAGCGGCTCGGGGACGCGCTCGTCGGCGTCGACGATCAGCACCCACGGATGCCGCGCCTGATCCATCGCCCAGTTGCACTGCGGCCCATTGCCGAGGTACTCGTGGGTGAGGACACGCGTGCGCGGCGAGGCGGCCGCGAGCAAAACGGTTCGATCGGTGGAGCCCGAGTCCACGACGAGGATCTCGTCCGCAAACGCGAGGGTCGCGAGGCACTCGCGGATGTTCGACTCCTCGTTCAACGTCGGAACGATCGCGGTGACGGTCTCGCGCGGCATGGCAGTCTCGACTAGTCGACGCGGACCTGGACCCTCTCGATGGCGTTCGCCTTACCGGTCTCTTCGTCCACGCCGACGACGACCCCCGAGAGGCGGATGTCCTTCTTCGCGGTTTCGAACGAGCGCGGCGTCTGGGAGAGGAACTTCTCGATGATCCGATCCTTCGAGAACCCGATGATCCCTTCGTAGGCGCCGGTCATCCCGACGTCGGACAGGTACGCGGTCCCGCCCGGGCGGATCGTCTCGTCCGCGGTCGCAACGTGCGTATGGGTCCCTACGACGGCGGAGACCCGGCCGTCGAGATACCAGCCGATGGCCATCTTTTCGGAGGTCGCCTCCGCGTGGAAGTCCACGAAGATCACCTTCGCGTCCATCTTCGCGATCTCCTCGTCGGCGACGCGGAAGGGGGAATCGGCGTTGACGGGCATGAAGACCTGGCCCTGCAGGTTGAGCACGCCCACCGGGACGCCCGACGCGGTCGTCTGCACGGTCGAACCGCGTCCGGGATTGCCCGGAGGGTAGTTCGCGGGACGGAGGAGCCTGTCGGAGGAGTTCAGCGCGTCGTAGATCTCGCGCTTGTCCCAGATGTTATTGCCGGAGGAGAACACGTCGATCGGCATCCGCGAGAGATCGTCGAAGAGCTCCACCGTCAGTCCGAATCCGCCGGCCGCATTCTCGATGTTCACGATCGTGAAGTCGATCTTGTGCCGGTCGATGACGCCGGTCAGCGCGTCCGCGAGTGCCCGCCGCCCCGGCGAGCCCACCACGTCTCCGATGAAGAGGATGTTCATTAGAGGTAAGGCGTGAGGGGTGAAGGGTAAGGCGCGCCGCGCGTCCCAGCGACTCGCCCGTTCGGTCGATGGGTCAAATCCAGGCTCCCGTCCGCCTGACCCCTCACCCCTGACCCCTCACGGCTCCCGGCCCCGCTATCTCGCATACTCCACCGACCGCGTCTCCCGTATCACCGTGACCTTGATCTGACCCGGATACTGCAGCTCCGATTCGATCTTCTTGGCGACGTCGCGGGAGAGCCAGAGCGCTTCGTCGTCGGTGACCCGAGTGGCCTCGACGATGATGCGCAGCTCGCGGCCGGCCTGGACCGCGAACGCCTTCTGCACGCCCTTGAAGCCGTCGGCGATGTGCTCCAGCTTTTCGAGCCGCTTGACGTAGGTTTCGAGGATCTCGCGGCGGGCGCCGGGGCGGGCGGCCGACAGCGCGTCGGCGCCGTTGACGAGGACCGCCTCGAGAGACCGCGGCTCGTAGTCTCCGTGGTGGCACTCCATCCCGTGGATGACCGCGTTGCTCTCGCCGAACTTCTTCAGCACCTCCCGGCCGAGCTCGAGATGGGTGCCGTCCATCTCCCGGTCGATCGCCTTGCCGATGTCGTGCAGCAGCCCTGCGCGCTTGGCAACCTCGACGTCGCCGCCGAGCTCCGCCGCCATGTTCGTCGCGAGCCACGCGACTTCCTTGGAGTGCTGGAGCACGTTCTGCCCGTATGAGGTCCGGTACTTCAGGCGGCCGAGCAGCTTGATGAGCTCGGGGTGAAGGTCCGGGATCCCGAACTCGAGCGCCGTCGCCTCCCCCTCATGACGGATCTTTTCCCAGAGCTCCGACCGGACCTTCTCGACGATCTCCTCGATGCGCGCCGGGTGGATGCGCCCGTCGACGATGAGTTTCTCGAGGGCCAGCCGCGCCACTTCGCGGCGGAGGGGCTCGAAAGCGCTGATGACGATCGCCTCGGGAGTGTCGTCGATGATGAGGTCGACCCCGGTCGCGGCTTCGAGCGCCCGGATGTTCCGGCCTTCCCGCCCGATGATCCGCCCCTTCAGATCGTCCGACGGCAGCTCGACGACCGAGACCGTCGCCTCGACCACGGTGTCGGACGCCAGGCGCTGGATCGCCATGCCGATGATGTGGCGCGCCTTCTGGGTCGACTGCTCGATCGCCTCTTCCTCGATCCGGCGCATCAGGCCCGCCGCTTCCACCCGCGCCTCGTTCTCGATCGACCGCACGAGCTGGTTCCGGGCGTC
>JBBQDF010000001.1:0-37934 GCA_038319475.1 Thermoanaerobaculia bacterium | reverse complement strand
CAAAATTAAAAACTTTTTTTTTCGGGGGCCTCCCCCCGCCACACTGGTACGTTCCTATCCGACTTTTCAGCTGGAGAGACCGTGCGCGCGGACCGCGTCGCGCAAACAGGGGTACGTCCAGCCCAAATCGGATTCGGCCTGACCGCACGATAGCGTGCTAGCAGGCATCTCGTCAAGGGATATTTGTGCTTGCGTGACTATTTCGTTAAATGCCTGAAAAGGCTAGTGGTCTTGCCCGCGGGAAAACCGCAGGTCGCCGGTTCAAGTCCGGCCGTCGGCTCCAGCTTGGCGGGGGTATTAATGCTCATGGAAATGGCGAAGTGTCCTCCAAGTGCTACTGAGACCGGAGTAACGTAGTGAGCCTCACTCAGGACGAACGGGAACGGGTCGGGCAGCGGGCAGAGTTGACCTTCAAGTACAACCGATCCGCGGGGCGACACGGCTGGCTGCGGCTTACCCCGGCGTATTCAGTAAAAATCGTTCAGGAGATCCTGAACTCCGGCGCTTCGGGGCTTGTCGTCTTGGATCCTTTCTCAGGAACTGGGACGACAACTTTGTGCGCCGCCAATCTCGGCCGTGCCGCGACATCTATCGAGATCAATCCGTTCCTCGTCTGGTTCGGTCGTGCAAAGCTAGCTCAGTATTGCGATGAGGTCCTCTCTGGCGCTGCGGCGCTCGCTCGGGAGATCGTTCAGCGCTGCAGTGACGAGAAAGAAGAGCCGGGCGCCCCACCACCCTTGGCCAACATCCAGCGTTGGTGGCCCTCGGACACTCTGACTCAGCTTTGCCGACTGAGGACGTCGCTCGAAGCAACAACTCGACTCAGAACGCCCGTAGGCGATCTGCTGCGGATTGCGTTCTGCCGAACCATCATCACAAGTTCGAACGCCGCGTTCAATCATCAGTCGATGTCGTTCAAAGATGGAAGGTCAGCACAGCAACCAATGTTCGGCGTCGACCACGACATCCCAAATCAGTTCTCAAAAGACGTTGCCACCGTCCTCGCTGGTGCTGCAACGAATCCAGTCGGAGCCGCTGAGGTCATCGAAGGAGACTCTCGTGAGCTTGAGGGCCTAGTCTCTCGAAAATATGACCTGCTCATTACCTCACCTCCTTACCCAAACCGGATGTCCTACATCCGAGAGCTTCGGCCCTACATGTACTGGCTGGGCTTCCTCAATGAGGCCCGCGCAGCCGCTGAACTCGACTGGACGGCCATCGGCGGTACTTGGGGCGTCGCAACAAGCCGACTGATCGGCTGGCGACCAAGTGGCAAGAGCTTCGTTCCCCGAATCCTCGGTTCTTCCCTTGCAGCGATCCGAGAGACGAACGGCGAGAACCGAGACCTCTTGGCGACTTACGTGGCCAAATACTTCGAGGATATCTGGACGCACATTCAATCTGTGAAGGGAGTCATCAGGCCAGGAGGCGTGGTTCACTACATCGTCGGGAACGTCACATTCTACGGCGTGGTCGTCCCCGTCGAGAACATTTACGCTGAGATGCTTGAGAAGTTAGGGTTCCGTAACGTTCGAATCGAGACACTTCGCAAACGGAACTCCAACAAGCACCTGTTCGAGTTCGACGTAACCGCGGTGCGGTAGGACGGATCAGGTCGGAGCCGCGGCGGGCGAACCGTGCCTAGCTCCTATCGAGGCGGATGTGAGCGGCGGCCGTCGGTTCGATTCTGATCCGCTTTTGGGTACTTCGTTTCCACACGAAGCCCGAGCCTCATCGGAGCACTGGCCGCAACCGTCGATCCCGTTGTAGCCTAGCGCGCAATTCGTTCGCCCCTAAAAGGTCTTGACGGCGGAAACTCCTCGCCTCAGACTGGTCGGACCGGATGAGACACCCCTCCGTCGGCCCCTTTCGCGGGCTGACCACTCACCCGGCTGCGATGGGCTGCGGACGCTCTCGTGGCCGGGCGGGAGCTTGGACACCTCGCGGGCCCGACGGCGATCGTCAGACGCGGGGCGCTTCGGAGCGATCCAGGCTTCATCTGCCCGGAGGAGCGGGTTCAAATCCCGCCCCCGCCACCATTCCACCCCAGGCGGCCCGGTGAGCGACGATCCGGCCGGAGACGCGCCCAAGCCCAAACAGGACCGTTCGGACCGGCTCGGCCGGCCTCCTGGCTCTCCCGGCCTTCGGGCCCGTAAGTTGCGGCAGATATTCGACGAGCTCGACGCGAGGGGTTTGATCGACGACACGAAGATCCTGCTCAAGCTCTACGAGCTCGGCTGTGCCGGCGACGTGACGGCGGCCAAGGAGTACAACAACCGCCGGTTCGGGCAGGCTCCACAGGCGCTCCAGATCGACGACCATCGCAACGCGGTCGTGGTGTCTCCGGGCCAGCTGACGCCGGACGAGTGGAATCGGCGCTACACGGGCGGTGAGGACCTCGATGGGGACGACGACGAGCACGAGGCCAACTGATGCCGACGCGACCCGTGTCGTCGCATGGTGTCCGCAGCCTGGGCCCCAGTCGGCCGCGGTGGAGTGTCCTGCTCAGGATCTCTTCTACGGCGGCGCTCGCGGCGGCGGCAAGACCGACCTCGAGCTCGGAGAGTTCGCGATCCACGGGACAGAGTACGGCCGGCACGCCCGCGGAGTGCTCTTCCGGCGCAACCTCGACGAGTTGGAAGAAGTGGAATCCCGTGCGGCCGAGATCTACCCGCTACTGGGCGGCACCTTCGAGGTGCAGAAGCGACGGTGGACTCTGGCTCGTGGAGCGACTCTGCGATTCCGTTCGCTCGAAACGATCGAAGACGCTCGCAAACACCAGGGCCGCGCGTACACCCGCGTCTACTTCGACGAGCTCGGCAACTTCGAGGATCCTAAGCCGTTTGACTTCATGTGGGGATCGGTCCGATCGCGTTACGGCGTCCCCTGCCGGCGGATCTCCTCGGGCAACCCCGGCGGGCCCGGCCACGTCTGGGTCAAGAAGCGGTACGTCGATCCCGGCCCGTGGCGAATCATCCGCGTCGTGCCGATCGAGGAGCGGCCGGACCTGTTCCACACGCAGTGCTTCATCCCGGCGAGCCTCGACGACAACGCGCTCTTGCACCTCAACGATCCCGGCTACGAATCCCGGCTCGCGGCGGTAGGCGGGCCCAAGCTATTCCGAGCGTGGCGCATGGGTGACTGGGACGCGATGGAGGGGCAGTACTTCGACTGCTTCGACCCGGAGACGGGCGTGTCGGACCCGGACGCGATGGGACTCCAGCCGTGGCATCGGCGCTGGATTGCGATGGACTGGGGTTTCGAACACCCGGCGTCTTTCGGGTTCTTCGCGTCGGATGCGACGCACTACTTCCTGACTCACAGCGTCTCGGTGCGGCATCACGACGTGGCCGCCCTGGCCCGGATGGTGCGGACGCAGGCGGCGATCGCGGGGCAGAAAGGCTCGTCGTTCCGGCGGTTCTACCTTTCCCCGGACGCGTTCGCGACGGAAGGCGACGGCAACACGATCGCGCAGCGGCTGACCAAGGAGCTGCGGCCGTACGGGTTCCCGGCTCCGACCCCGGCGGTGACGGATCGGGTGAACGGGTGGCGGGCGATGTACGACCTGATATTAAACGGGCGGTTCGTGATCGGTTCGGGCTGCAAGGATCTGCTGGAGATCATTCCGGCCGCGGTGCACGACCCGGATCATCCGGAAGATTTGTTGAAGTTTGACGGGGACGACCCGCTGGACATGGCGCGGTACGGGCTGATGACGGCGCTGTTGGAGGCGCACAAGCCGGCGGAGGAGCGGATGAAGGAGGCGGTGAGCGACAAGGTGATCGACGAGGGGACTGGTACAGTGTCGTTCGTGTTGCCGGCGAATCCGAATGTGTTGGCAATGCGGGTGAGGATGCAGGGGAATATCCAGTCGAGCAACGCGCCGTTCCGGCCCAAGCCGAGGCGGTTCTGAGTCCCGTGAGGCTCCCCTGGCGTCTCTCCGCGTGGCTCGACCGGCACCTGTGGGCCGTCCCGGCGCTCACCCAGGCGGAGCGCAGCATGCTGCTCGGTGATCGAATCGCGGAGGTCGCGAAGCTGCTGCCGACGCTCTACGGGCGCGAGGATACGTTCTACACGCTCGATTTCGAGTTCTCGCCGTACTCCGACCGCAAGCCGTGGGAGCCGACAGACTACCCACAGCCTCGCGCGATGCGGATCCTGCTCGCGTTCCTCGGAAGCGGCTGGCTGTGGCTCGTCCTGCTCTCTCTCTGCATGGGCGCGTTTCTGGCAATTGCTTTGTCGTTCATGTTCGGCCCGGCGCGTGATCTCTTTTGACGCGCCGCCGCGGCAAGCTGGCCGACATCACGAAGGGCGGCCAGGAGGCGCTCGACGATCTCGTCGCGCCGAAACTGCCGGCCGAGGGGCAGCCGTGGTTCCGCGGCTGCGTGCGTCCGAAGGCGACCGATCACGAGGTCCGCGACCTGCCCGAGCCCGTGTTGAATGCGGTCTACGCCGGGCTCATCGAGATCAACGGGCCCAAGGGCGGCGGGATGCGGTGGACTTCGCGGCGGCTCGAGTCGGCCGAAATGGACGATGCCGAGAACGTGGCCGAGTACGCGGTGCTCGATCCGTGGGGCGACGTGCATCACGTGTCGAAGATGAGCCGTGCGGTGCTGGAGAAGAATATCGCAGCGTACGCGGGCCGGGTAAAGGCAGAGATCGCGAAGGGGGACGAGAAAGCGGCAGACTTTTTCTCGAAGCGGGTTGCTGCTATCATCCACGCGACACTTTTGCAAGGAGAGTGGACGTGGTAGACGCGCCTGCGCCCCCGTCGGACGCCGAATCCGATGTCGTCGAGGTGATCTGTTCCGGGAGCGAGGTTCCCGAGGTCGCGTTCGGCACGTTGATCGGGGCGGTTTTCGCCTATCTCGTCGGTCCGGCCCCTCCGCGGCAGGTGGCGCTCTTCCTGGACACGGCGACGGGCCTGCGCGAGCGGCTGCGTTCGAAGGATCTCGCGTACAAGGCCGAGCAGTTCTTGAAGTACCGACCCAATGCGACGCCGGGGCAGCTCGACGAGCTCGCGAAGCTGACGCCGGAGCAGATGGGCCCGTATCTGGAGGGCCTGCGTCGGGAAGAGCGCGAGGAGATCGGTAAGGTGATCGAATTCCGCGGCCCGAAAGCCGCGCCGCACATCGTTCCGGAGGTTGGCTGACGTGGCATAACGCCGTCGGCCCACGCGCCTCCGATCTCTCGAAAGGAGGCGTCCGGTGAACAAAGGCGCTCGCTTCAAGGCGCACGTCAAGCAGATGTCGCAGCGGCCGGAGGGCATCTCCGAGGCGAAAGCGGTCGCGATGATGAAGACGGCCCGACCCACGTCTTCCGCGTCGGCCCGCAAGCACGCGAAGATCCCGCTCGCGAAGCCGAAGAAGGGCGGGCCGGGGACTGCGGTGGACATGGACGGCAACGATCAAAACCCGCGGCGTCCTGGCGGGGTCAACGCGGACGACAAGACGACGTTCGAATGAGCGAGCCGACTCCGGCTCCCGTCGTCGCGCGACCGAAGCGGATTTTCTGGCCGTGGGTGTCGCGGCTCGCGTTCGAGACGCTCGCGGCGCTCGTGACGAAGCTCGAGAAGGATGTCGCCTTCGAGCGCACGCGGTGGGTTTCGCTCGTCAACGCGGAGCGGGCCCGTGCGGACAAGTGGGAGGGGATGTACCTCTCGCAGAAATCGCCATCCGGCCACAACATCGCGTTTCCGACGGGCGCGTCGAAGCCTCGCGGGTTCCGGCCGATCCGCGGCGACGAGCTCGTGCAGCGCCTCCAGGCGAAATCGGACGCGGAGACGGCGGCCGGTGGCGACTGGAGCGATCCGGTGCCCGGAATGACGGATCCCGCCGCGGCGGCGCGTCCTTCGGCAGGGGGATAGCTGTCCAGCGCCTATCAGCCTCAACCTCCCGAGCCCGTCGATCTTGCGGGCACCTCGCCGGGGACGCCATCGCCGGGGAAAAATCCCGATCTCGAGAAGGAGTGGGCCGAAGGCGTTACGGCGCTGCGGAAACTCGTCTACGACTTCGAGGCTGAGGTCTCCGTCGCGCGCCGCGACGATCTGAGGAAGATCCGCGAGGCCCGCGAAATGTGGAAGGGGCTCCACTACTACTTTTTCGACGAGCGTACAGGGCAGTTCAAGATCCCCGGCCAGGACAAGCTCACCGACAAAGAACTCGACATGATGCCGCGGTATCAGCACGTGACGAACCTCTATCAGGCGTTCGGGCTCACGCTGATCTCGGTTTTGACGGAGGGCAATCCGCGCACGAAGTGGATGCCGGCGGATCCTGAGAACCATTCGGACGTGGCGACCTCGAAGGCGGCGACGGACGTGGCGCAACTCTTCCGGCGCAACAACCCGATTCCCAAGCTCCTTCAGGACATCATGTTTTATCTGTTCAACGACGGCGGCTGCGCGGGCTTTGTGCGCTACGTCGCGGACGAGCAGAAGTACGGGGTGGACGAGACGCCCCGGACGGAGCTCCAGACGAAGCCCGGCGATCCGGTCGCGACGTGCACCGACTGTGGGGTGAGCGGTCCCGTGCCTGCGCCCGATCCGGGCCAGACGCAGCCGACGTGCCCGGAGTGTGGGACGCCGCTGGACCCATCCACGATGCGCGAGGGCGAGCCGGTCACGTTCACGGCTCCCGCGATGGATCCCACGACCGGGCAGCAGATGATCGACCGCACGCCACGTGGACAGGAAATGTTGGAGCTCGTCTCGTTTCTGAACCTCGTGCTGCCGACCTACGCGCAGGAGCAGGATCAGTACCCGTTTCTGACCTACTCGGGCTACTTCCACAAGGCGCGGGTTATCGCGACCTATCCGTGGATCGAGAAGCGGATTGACAAGTCGGGCGACTCGGGCAGCGGCGGGGGCGAGGCGGCCTCGGCGCAGGCGTACGAGAAGAGCACGAACATCGCGCTTTTGGAATCCGGCACGGGCCCGGCTCGAGCGGGCGGGAAGCTCGGGCAGGTGCTTCTGCCGCTGCGGCGCACGTGGTTCCGGCCGTGGGCGTTCTATGCGGTGAAGGACGAGACGATCCGTGCGGAACTGCTGCGGCGATTCCCGAAGGGCGTCAAGGTCACGTTCTGCGGCGACACGTACTGCGAGGCGGAAGAGGACGAAATGGACAAGCGGTGGAAGGTGGTTCACGCCTTCCCTGGCGAGGGCCAGAACCGCGAGGCCGTCGGCTCGTCGCTGATCCCGGTGCAGAAGCAGTACAACGCGCTCTCGAATATCCTCTACGAGACGGCGGAGTACGGGATCCCGGCGCTGTTCGTCAATTCGGACACGCTGGACATCGCCGCATTCCGCGAGGCAGGGTCGATCCCTGGGCTCGTGTTCGGGGCGATGCCGTCGGAGGGTGGGAGCCTGCCGGGCGACTTCTTCCAGACGCAGCCGGCGACGCTCTCCCAGTTCATTCCGGAATATTTGCGAGAGCTGCGGTCGGAGATCGGGCAGTTTCTCGTCGGGGCGTTTCCGGCGATCTTCGGCGGCGACACGGGCGGCAACGACACGGCCGCGGGGATCGCGGATCAGCGGGATCAGGGGCTCGGCCGGATCGGGCTGCTGTGGCGCACGATGGTTGGATTCCTCGCGGACATCGACGGGATGGCGGTCGAGTGCTTCAAGGAGAACCGGCCCGCGGACGTGAAGATCGCCGTGATGGGCCCGGCCGGGACTCTCGATTCCAAGCTCATCCGCTTGGACGAATTGAAGGGCAACATTCGCGCCTACCCGGACGTGACGGAGGCGTATCCGGTGACGTTCGAGAAGCGGCGGCAGGCGGTCGAGGCCGCGTCGGCCAACCCCGCATTCGCTGCGCTTTTCGCGCGGCCGTCCAACGCGGAGACGTTTTTCAAGTACTCCGGGATGGCCGACGAGATCGAGATTCCCGGCGCGTCGGAGCGGGAGTCGGAGCTTCGGGTGATCTCGCGCGCGATTCAGGAAGGGCCGGCCGGGATGCCTCCAGTCGATCCGATGATGGACGACGCGCAGGTGATCGCGGCGACGATCCGCGAGTGGGCGGCGTCGGACGCGGGGCAGGAGACGCGGCAGACGCGGCCCGACGTGTGGATGGCGCTGCGGATGCGACTGGATGAGTGCGCGACGATCTTGCAGGCTCAGCAGGCTACGGCCGTTCCGCCCGAGACGCCCGGTGGCGCTCCGGGCGACGATCAAACCGCACCTCCGGTGCAGTAGGAGAAACCCCGATGCGAAAGTTTCTGCTCGCTCTGGCTCTTGCTCTCGGACTGACGCTCCCGGCGGAGGCGGCCGTCTCGGCGCTGCGGGGTCCGTCGCTCGCGATCTCGAATGCGACCAACGCGTCGCCGATCGTCGTCACCGACGCGGCGAACACGTTCGCGATCAACGACTGGGTGGTGGTGGCGGGCGTCCAGGGCAACACGGCCGCAAATGGGCTCTGGCAATGCTCGGCCGTCTCAGGAACGACGTGCACGCTTTCCGGCTCGGTCGGGAATGGCGCGTATACGGCGGGCGGCACGATCCAATCGCTCGGCGCAACGGCCACGTACACCTCTGCTTGGTACGACGTTTCGCAAGCGGATCGCTGCTTCGCGCAGGTGTGGAGTCTCGCAGGTGCCGCGGGCTCGACGGTCGTGATCGAGCAGAGCGCTAACCCGACGGGCAACGCTTCGACCGACCCGAACCGTGTCGCGCCTCCCACGCCTTCGTTCATCGCCGCGTCGATTGTCGCTCCGTCCGCGACCGGGGAGCTCTGGAGCGTCCCGTGTACCGGCGTCGTGCGGATCCGCGTGAGCGTGTGGTCCGCGGGGAGCATCTACGGCGTGATCGAAGCGTATCGGGGCAACGCTCGGATTTGGTGATCGGGGGCGACCCTGAGAAAGGCGGGTATATGAGCTGAAAAAAACCGCGCTGATCCTGGCGGCTCTGACCGCCCTTCTTGTTTCCTCGAGCGGCCTTGCTCAACAGCAATCGGCCGCGATCATCGCCTCTTCTGCGGCGAAACGCATCGACACCCCCGGCGGCGGTGGTGGCGGCGCGGTGGCAATCAGCGGGACCCCCGTCGCCAACCAGATCGCGCAGTGGACCAACGCCACGACCATTCAGGGCATCACGACGATTGCGGCGGCCCAGATCGGCGTCCACACCCACGCGGCAGGCGACGTGACTTCGGGCACCTTCCCGCTGACGCAGGGCGCGTTCGGTCAGGACGTTTCCGGAGTCACAGGTCTCCCGCGCTTCGCCGCCGGAACGCTCACCTTCGACCTCGCCAACCTGCGCCCCTCGGGCGCGAACACGATTCGCGAGATCGCCTTGACGAATAACCAGGCGTTCGAAATTTACGAGACGACGGACTCGGACACGACTCCGGTCAACTACCACAAGCTCGCGGTGAACTTCGCGCAGGGGTCAAACCAAGTTCAGATTCTCTCGACGAAGGGCGGCACCGGGACGGAGAACGGGCTCAACCTCGGCTCCGACAACAACATTCGGTTCCAGATCGGAGGCGCGTCCATCTTCTCTATGGGTGCTTCGTCTATGGTTCCCAACGGATCGAAGGACCTCGGCTCCACGGCCAACTCGGTCAAGAATATCTACGTCGGCCCGGGCGGCACCGGCAACGGCCAATACTGGCAGCGCGGCGAGATCAACGAGCTCTTGACAATCGCCGCCGCGACATCTACCGACACGGTCGGCAACTTGCTCCCGGCCAACTCCATCATTCGTGCCGTCGTCGTCCGCGTCACGACCGCCATCCCGACCGCCGCGACGTTCACGGTCGGCGATGCGACAACTCCCGCGCGGTTTGCTACGGGCGTAGCGGTTGCCGCGAACACCACGGCGGTCGGCCTGCTCCACATGGACCCGACGAATACGTCGGCGGCTGGCCCCGTGCAGACCTCGGCGGTCAAGATTCGGATCACCCCCAACGCGACGCCCGGCGCGGCGACCGGCGTCGTCCGGATCTCCGTCTTTTTCGACACCTTCGTCGCGCCGACCTCGTGATGAAGAAAGCCCTCTTCGCTCTCACGCTTCTTCTCGCGGCCGGGCAGGCCGATGCGGCGACTTGGTTCGTGTCGACCTCGGGCTCTGGCACGACGGGCTCCAAGGCGTCCCCGTGTGGTATCGCGACGGCCAAGAACGGCACCTGTGGCCCTTCGGCCGCCGGAGACACCTACTGGTTGCGTGGCGGGACGTACTCGCTACCCGCCGCGGGGCTCGGCAATAACCCGATGCTTCAGTTCTCGAAGTCGGGAACGGCTCAGGCCCCGGTCGTCTACCGCGCCTATCCTGGCGAGTTCCCGGTGATCGACTTCGCCGCCTCGACGATCACGGACGGCCGCGTCGCGGTCGAATTCTTCGCCTCGAACGTCTGGCTTTGGGGCCTGCGCTTCACGTCCTCGAGCACCGAGACGCGCCGCGAGGGTGTTCCCCTGCCGTCGTCTTACTCGAACGGCTTGACGCGCTCCGGCGGCCTCTACTCCCATTCCGGCGGCGGGCCGTACATCAATAACCGCATCATCAACTGCGTTGTTGACAACCTGACGAGCGGCCTCTCGATCTTCGGGGCCGACTCGGGCACGGGCTGGGAAATCTACGGGAGCCAGTTCTTCCACATGGGCAACGACGGCACGCCGGCCTATGTGAGCGGCGTTCTTCTCGACACGGGCGGAGCCGGTTGCACGAGCACGGTGGTTTCCTTTACGGCCGCTTCGGGCGATACGACCGGCACCGGCGCAGTGGCTCCGACCGCGACAACGTCGGGCGGCGCGGTCACCGGGTTTACGGCCGCGACCTCCTCCGGCTATCAGGCCAACGGCATGGACTGCGGCGCGTATCCGGGCACCTGTGGCTCGCTTTATTGGGACGGCTACGCGACTCAAGTCTCCAAGCCACCCATCGTCAACTTCTCCGGCGGCTGCACCGCGACGGCGCACACGACGATCGCGCAGTCGAACAATCGCGGCGTTGCCGTCTACTCGCAGAACATCGTTGGCAATCGGCGCTTTTTTGACAACATCATGCACGACAACTGGAACAACGACCTCCACGTCTACAGCTCCAGCGGAAACGTCGATTGGGAAACGGCGGAGGGAAACCTCTCCGTAAACCCTGGCTTGCTGGCCCGCTACCTGACCCGCTCCTACAACTTTCTCGTCGGGACGGGCAACGTCGGGCATCCCTCGCAGGGAGGCACGTTGCGGAACAATTTCACCTACAACGCTATGACGACTGGAAAGGGCGCGACCTCGACGGTCAACGTCGGATATGACGCGGGCGCGTACTTGCCGAGAATCCAAAACGAGTATCACGTTTCCGATGCGAACCAGAGCACGGGCGGCTTTGGCGGCGGACTTCTCTCACAGACGATCACCGGGGAGATTTTCACGGGCAACACCATCATCGCCTCGACGCCGATCGTCAACTGCACGACCTGCCCGGCCTCCGGCGTCAGCGGCAACCTCTACCAGACTAACGCGCAGTGGAGAGCGGCGGCGAGCCCCGCCCCTTTCATTCGCCCGAACCGTTACGAGAAGGGCCGCTGCAACATCTACGTCTATCGGCCGAACACGCCGACGAGCACGAAGGCGATCAATATCGACTCCTGCGGCATGCTCTCCGGCCAGACGTTCGACGTCTATGACGGGTTGAATTGGGGGCTCGGAGCGATCCAGTCGGGGACGTTCTCGACGGGCGTCTCGTTCACCTTCGACACGTCAGCCGCGACCCACACGGGCGCGCAGCCCAACGGATGGAGCGAAACGACGGTCGTTACGACCGCGCCGGAGTTCACAGCCTTCATCGTCATTCCGACGAGTGGGCTCGGAGTGCCGAACTAATCGGGAGGATCACATGCTCTATCTGCCCGCGATCGTCTGCCTCGTCGGCCTGTTGATGTATGTGCTCGTGCTGAACGCGAAGTTGAACGAGATCGGCCGAATCATGTTCTGGACGGGCCTGCTCGCGACGCTGCTGCACGGAGTCCCTTTGGGTCGGTAAAACCTGAATCGAGTTTGCTCGCCGTGGGAGAGCTGCACTCCTGCCAAAAAACAGACGCGGTGAGCTTGAGGAGAGCGAATGCCTGATGAAGTGATCGCAGGAGTCCCGGCAGGGGCAGAGTCCGTCGATGTGCCGGATACGTCCGGCCCCGACACGGGCTCCATGACTGACGACGAGATTTTCGCGCTCCCGAGCGCAGAGTCTCAGTCGGGAGAGGCACCGGCCGAAGAGGGAGAGGACGGGGATCCCGCCGTCCCGGCTACGCCTGTCGTTCAGCCGCCGAAGGAAGGGCAGGAGGAGAAGCCAGCGGATCAGACGCCGCCGGCCGAGGAGCCCAAGCCCGACGACGTGGAGCAATGGATCGACCCGAAGGACGTGCCGGAGGCTTTTGGCCCCATCTTCAAAAAGCACGCCGACCTAAAAGCCGCGTTTTACCGCGACAAGGCCGTCGGGAAGATGTTCCCCGGTGGGTTCTCTGAGGTTCGCGAGTTTCACAGCCTCTTTCCCAACCTCCAAGACGCGAAGGAGACGGTGGGGCTGGCCGAAACCGCTCTGACTTGGAAGGGCGCGACGCGAACGCCCGAAGAGTTCGTCCGGTTCGTGGGCCAGACCGCCCCGGCGGGCCTCGAGGCTCTCGTCAAGGGCTTTCCCGATTCTGTCGGCAAGATGGCCCCGCAGCACTATCGCATGCTCTCGGAGCCGATCATGCGCAACGTCTTCGACAGCTACGAGCGCTTCGCTCGCGAGCGCGGAGACGAGGACGCGATCGACCGGGTGATGCAGATGCGGGCCGAGCTCGGGCTCGCGAAGCCCTCGGATCAGACTGCTCCCTCCAACGACCCGAGGATTCGGGCCTACGAGCAGTGGCAGAAGGGCGAGGACTCTCGCAAGGCTCAGGCCGCCAGTCAACGACAGGAGGCTTACGACCGATTCGGCGCGGATGTCGTTCGGACGCACGTGGGCGGGTTGCAGACGCAGATCGCGAAAGAGATCGACGGACTGAACTCCACGTTCACCGAGGCGGCGAAGCAGCGGATCGCGAAGGAAGTCCTCCAGGGGGTCAACGAGCAGCTCGGCAAGAGCCGGATGTTCCGCGGCCTGCTGGAGCAGAAGTTTCAAGGCGGGAATCTGGACGACAAGCATCAAGCCGAAGTCGTCGCGTGGCTGATGGGCCGGACGGCATTTCTCGCGAGTCAGGAGACGCGAAGAGTCGTCACTGAATACTCGCGGGACGTATTCGCTTCGGACACGAAGGCACGCGATCGAAAAATGAAATCGGCGCAGCAACGCGACCCCGGCGCGACGAATCCCTCACACGGGACGCCGCAAACGGGAGCGGGCGCGCCTTCCAGGCCCCAACGCAGCGGCATTCGGCGCGGAGTTCCCGCGTCGGAAGAGCCGTGGTAGCGCGGGCCAGAGGATAGATGGCACAGATCAACGCAGACACCGTGGCGACGCAGCTCGAGAAGGTCCGGGACAAGCTCCCGCTCCTCTACGAGCGCGACGACACGTTTTATTCCATGCTGGAGAAAAAGGCCGACGAGGAAACCGTCTCCTCGCGAGCGATGCGTATTCCACTCGCGATTCGGCCCGGCGGATCGTTCGGGCAGGTGTCTCTCGACGGCGGCGACATGGGTCGCGGCGGGGCGAGCTTCTACGAAGTCGCCACGCTGACTCCGGTGGACTTCAAGTTTGCCGTGGAACTCACCAAGAAGACGGACATCTCGACCAACACGTCGGAGAAGGGCATCGAGAAAATCGTCCAGCGCGAGACGAAATCTGCGATGAAGCAGATGCGCACCGCACTCGATGTCCTCTGTCAGACCTCTGGCGGAGGCATCCTCGCGACCGTCGCCTCGGTGGCCGGCGTGGTCATCACGGTTTCCGGCAGTTTCGGCACGTCCCTGTTCTACTCGGGTCAGTACATCTACGCGTTCACTTCCGCGGCGCTGACCACCAAGCGCACCGGGGGCGGATCGGACGCGGCGGGCACCATGATCGTCACGGCGATCGACCCGGCGGCCCTCACCGTCACGGTCTCGGTCATCGCGACAAGCACCGCGACCGGCGACGTGATCACCATCCAGGGCATCATCGCGGGTTCCGGAACGGCTCAGTCTCTCTTCGGGATTCCCTACCATCAGAGCTCGGCCAACAGCGGCACGTGGCTCAACCTCAATCGGGCCACGTACCCCGAGATCCGGACGCCCGAAGTGGTTGCGGGGAGCGCGGCGCTGACGACGACTCACGTCCGACTCGCGCTGAACAAGATTCGCCTCGTGCTCGGCAACGACGGCGTGCCCGACGATCTCGTCGCGTACATGCACCTCGCCCAGGAGCACGCCTACGAAGACATCGGCTTCGTGCTCTCGGAAATCATCAAGGGCTCCGACCCGAATCAGGCGCTCGAGCCGTTCTTCAAGGTGAAGACGATGGCGGGCGTCCCGATCAAGTCCTCGATCCACGCGGATCCGACTCGTATCGACTTCCTCTCGCTCTCCTCGTGGGGGCGCGCCGTCTCGCAGGAAGTGGACTACTTCCAGATCGGCAACGATACCGTGTTCCCGATCTACGCGGCCTCCGGGGGACTCGCGGCGGGGTTCATCTGGTATCTCATCTCGAGCTTCCAGATTTTCCAGGACAACCCGCGGCGCGGATCCTATATTTCAGGGCTTGCACGCCCGACCGGCTATTAATGACCGTGTTTTCTGTACTTTAGGAATTCGTCGTGAGACATGACGTGCTTCGCGGAATTGCAGGAGCGACAGGCCGGGACGATGTTCCGGATGCTGTTGGTCCCGCCTTTGGCGAGCGGCACCTTGTGGTCTCGACTGACCGTGCGGTTGGTCAACTTCACGGCGCAGTAGACGCAGCGACGTTTGTAGTGGCGCAGTACGGCTTTCCACTCCGCGACGGTGTGGGAGCCGGCTGCGCCCGCTCTTTTCGCTCGGACTCTCAGGGAAGCTTGGAGTTTAAGGCTGTCTAAACTTTTTCGAAGTCACGCGATGCCGACGCCGCGGCCGGGCTTTCGCTCGCCGAAGCTAATCGGCGCGCGCACCGCGCGTTTCATCGAAGCGCAGTCAGATAAGCGTCTGCCGGGCGTGGCTTATCCCGGCCGCGACTACGAGGGTCCGTACCTTGATCCGGCCCTGGAGCGCAGCTTAGCGGTCCTGGGCGGGATGAATCCGTACGGGGAGCCTCGGTTTCGCGTCGTGTGGGGCTGGAAGCGGCTGACGTGGATCGGGGGCCGGTTCTCGGACGGCTTCCTCGGATACAGGATGGAGCCGAAGTACTGGCCGAAATTCGAGCGGTGGCATCTGGAGCAGTGGCGCGAGCCCGACATGAGCCCGGAGGCGTGGGAGCGCACGACGGAAGTCTACGAGGGGTTCACTCGGTTCGAGTCGCTCGGGCCGTATCCGGCGCGCGGCGAGTACGAGCAGGTCCGGTGCATGGAGGACGACAAGCGGCAGTTCTTCCCGCTGGTGCCGGTCGCGGTGGATCAGCTCGTCCGGCTCGTGGACTGGTCGCGCAACCGGACGCACTCGGAAAAGAAGGCGGGGCTCGAGGCGGTCGAGGCGCGCAAGGAGAAGAAGTTTGACGCGATGGCCGACGACATGGTGAACGACAGCGTTCTGCCGTTCCACGGCCAGCGGTTTGTGAGTCAGGTGCCGGGGATCCCGGCTTCCGACGGAAAGGGGTTCGGGTAATGGCTTTTCAGCCGATGGGTGGAATCGACACGCGTAACCGGATGGTGGGGACGCTTTCGGACGAGCAGGCGGAGCGGCTCGAAGGCGAGACGGCGTATCTCTGCTCGATCTCGCCGTGGAGTCCGTACCGCCGGCACGACCAGGGCGGCAACATGGAGATCCCGGCGTGTCCGCGTCGCAAGGACGGAACCTATGAGCCGTTTATCCTCGTGCCGATCAAGGGCTACAACGCGTTCAAGGATTTCGGCAACGGGCAGGCGGAGCCGGTGATCGTGTCGGCGAAGCAGCGGGCGATGGATCTACTCTCCTCGATGGGGCAGGACCGCGGCGTCTTTTACGTAGGGGATGATGCGGACGAGGGGCCGGCCGCGGAGGATCTCGCGGCGTGTCGGGAGCGATTCGAGGAGTACGGCCGCACCGAGATCCTCGAGGCGGACAAGCGGTGGGCTCGCGGGAAGAATCCTCGGGACGTGGGCGATCACGCGCGATGGTTCGCGGACTACTTCGGGATCACGAAGGAGTGGGCCGGGGTGATCTCGACGGTGAAGGTCTGCGGAGCGTGTCAAGCGAAGAACGATCCGGCCGCGGTGCGGTGTGCGCAGTGTCGGTACGTCCTCGACTGGCAGAAGGCGTACGACATGGGCGCGTTGGACGACGCGGAGGAGACGCGCGGGCTCGATCGCGGATTCATCCAGCCGCTCGCGCAGCCCGGAAAGGCCAAAGGCTAGCGGCTGGCCGACCTCTATTCGGATCTCGTCGCGCTAGCGAAAGCGAAGGTCGGGGACCGCGAGGGCGCGGTGTGGGACGCGACGGCCATGCTGCCGCTTGCCAACGAGGCGTATCTGGAGCTTCAGGAGCGGCTCTCGACAAACCAGGCCGGGGTGAACCGTTCGAGCGTCGTGCTGTCCAACGTCGGCGCGAGCGTTCTCTTCTTGGACGGCTCCTCGACGCCCGCGCTGCCGGCTGACTTCATCCTGCCGTACGGGCTCGAGGAGCGGGCGACGGGCACGACGGACCAGTTCGTCGAAATGGACGAGGCCGAAGAAGTCCCGCTGTCCGACGTAACGCCCATGAGCACGCGCGGGACGTGGGGCTGGTATCAGAACCGGATCAACATTCAGGCGGCGACGGTCGCGACGGACATCCGGCTCGAGTACGAGTCCAGGCTGGCGATCTTCACGACCGGGACCGATCCGATCTTAATCGGCGGCGCGTTGAACGTGCTGGCGACTTTCACGGCGGCGGCTTGCGCGTATTCGCGCGGCTCGAATTCTCTCGGCGATCGGCTGTCGGGCCAGTACGAGAAGCAGGCGAATCGGTTCCTGCGGAGACACGTGAACAGGGCTCAATACAAGGCGGGACGGCGCATTCCGTTCAGTTCGGCACACCGTTAATTAGGAGGTCTCGATGAAGAGGTTCCTGCTCCCGTTCGCTCTCGCTCTCGGGCTGCTTGCCGTCGCGCCGCGGCCGGCGGACGCGGCGGTCGCGTTGACCGTCAACCGCGTCTCGACGCATGGAAAGTTCGTCATCATGTCGGGAACGCTCGTCTTCTCCGGTTCGTACCCGACTGGGGGCGAGACGTTGAACCTGAACGGACTCCAGATTCCCGGAACGGTCCCGCCGCGCATGGTCTTGGTCACGGGCGAGACGGGGGCGGGCTATGCGTACACGCATTCGGCCGCGTCGCGCTCGGCCGGCAAAGTGAAGGTCTTCGTCGAGCAGACGGTGGGCACGAACACTCTGCTCGCCGAGCACACCGCGGCGACGTACGTCGCGGGCGTGACGAGCGACACCGTGAAGGTCATGGTTTGGTTCGACCTTCTGCGCTAGATGCCCGCGGTTCCTGAGAGCCGTCCGGTTGCTTTCGAGCAATTCGGGGGCGAGTACACGTCGTCGGGGAATGTGCAGAACATTCCGCCCGGGAAGAGCCCGGCCTGTCAGAACGTGCAGTTCTCGGCAGTCCTGGTGTCTTCCCGGCCGGGGCTGACCTCGCGTGCGACTCTCGCGGGCAAGATCGTTTCGTTGAAGGAATTCGTCTCGCTCGACCTCGCGACGCGGCGCATTCTCGCCTTCACCGACGCCGGGACGCTCTGGAAGGAGACGACCGCCTGGACGTTCGCCTCGGTCTCTTCCCTGATCGTGGAGTCGGCGGTCGCGGCAAACACGAAGATGAACAGCGTCACAGCCTACGGGCGGGAGTTCATGGGTTTCGGCACGAACGGCAACGTCGGGGTCTCGCGGCCCCTTCAGTTTGACGACGTGAACCTTGATCCCGTCGCCCCGTGCGGGCCGGGGATTGCTCCAACCGTCTCCGCGCCGATCGCGGGCTCGATCCAAGCGGGTGTCCACTCGATCCGCGTCTCGTTCATTACGCGGTCCGGCTACATCACGCAGCCGTCGCCCGCCGTCTCCTTCACGTTCGGGGCCGCCACCGCGGCGCGTGTCGCGGCGATCCCGACGGGCCCGGCGTACGTCGTCGGCCGCATCGTGTCCTTCACCCCGGAATGCTCGGCCGACTACTACTACCTCGCCGGGACGACGATGGTGATTAACGACAACACGACGACGACGGTGGACATCGACTTCGCCGACTCGGCGCTCGTCAACGGCGTCCGGCTCTCGACGCTGGACGATCCGACGACGGACCGGCAGGCGTTGATCGAACTACCCGCGCAGGCGGCATTCGGGTTTTACAACGGCCGGATCCTGGCGACCGGGGAACGCGCGGCGTTCATCAAGAACCGCGACATCGGGCTTCTAAACGGCAGTTTCGGCGGCGGATTCATCGGTAATGTGCCAAACGGCTGGACGCAACTTGTCACGGGCGGCGCGAAGGCGGCCGGGATCACGGGCCAAGTCGGCGACGCGTTTCAGGTCACGGGCAACGCGGGCGGCACGCAGGCCGGGGCGATTCAGAACAAGGCGTTCCTAGCGCCCTTCATCCCCCCAGGTGTCGCAATCGGTATCCGGGTTCGGATGGCGAAATCGGCCGCGGCGATCGTGGGCGATATGTACTTCTACGTCGCCGATTCGGCTGCCGCGAACGGATCGACGGGCGTCGGGGCGGGCTTCCTCGTCCAGGCATCGCAACTCGTCTCGACGGAGTGGCGATGGTTTTCTGGCACGTTGATCTCGGCGGTGAACAATACGCTCGCCACGACCCACACGTTGCGCATATCGGGCGGCGGCACGGGATTCCAGGGCACCGCGATCACGAACACGGGGATTCTCTATGTCGATGACGTGGAGCTCTACCCGATCGTCGGCGACACTTCTGCGTCACGGGTGCGCGTTTCGAGGGCGCAATCGCCGGAGGAGTTCGACGGGCTCACCGGGTTTCTGAACGTCGGCGTCGGTGACGGGCAGCGGATCAACGGTGCGGGCTTCCAGATCGGCTCCCACTACTACTTTACGAAGGACCGTTCGCTCTATTCGGTGCGCGACGACGGGAGCTCGGAGCCCGCGGACTGGCCGGTGACGAGGATCTCCGAGACGGTCGGGACGCTGAGTCCCAATGGGGTCGGTCGCGGGGATAACTGGGTCGCGATCGCATCGAGGAATGGCCTGTGGTACTTCAACGGCGCGCAACTCGTCAAGCTCTCCGAGGACAATCTCCCCACTTGGCAGAGTATCAACTGGCTTTATGCGCACCTGATTACGGTGAAGGTGGACACGGAGCAGGAGCGCATTCTCGTCTCCGCGCCGACGGGGGCGAATACGACGCCTTCGACGATCCTCATCTTCGAGTACACGCGCTCGCCGCTGGCCGGGACGGAATTCAACAGGTGGAGCACCTCGGACACCGCGGCGTTTCACTCGATGGAGTGGAGCGAGCGGTCGGACGCGACGCGGGTATTGCTGCTCGGCACGGACCATGCGGCCAACGGGAAGCTCCTCCAGTTGGATGACTCTTCGCATCAGGACTACGGGCTCGCGATCAACTCGAAGTATCGCCTGCCGTATGTCGGAGGCTCGACCGGGCGCAACCTCTTCGACAAGGTGTCGGCCAACGTGCGGGGGTCGGGGACGCTGACCATCGTTCCGTATGGGCCCGACGGTCTGACCTCGATGCAACCGGGCGGCGGAGTGCTGACCGCAGCTCCTCTGACGAGGACTCTCGCGGCGAGCCCGACGCAGGACATCGAGTGGGGGTTTGACTCGCGCGGGGAGCGGCTCTCGCTCGAGTTCCAGACCAACGCGGTCGGAGCGTGGTTCGGGCTTCAGAAGGTCGCGATCCTTGGGAAGCCGGAGCCGGGCGGCTCCTACCGGGAGCGGACGCCATGAGCAACCTTCCGGCCGCGCCGTCCGTGCCGGAGCTCGAGGCGATCAAGGACAGCGATCCGGATCTCTACAAGGCGATCCGAACGATCGTGGACACCTACACCGCCGACTTGAACGTCCGGAGGGCCGCGGCGGCGTCTACGACTTCGCCGAAGGGGCCGCACTCCGTCACGGCGAGACAGGTGGGGGCGGCCGTGGTGCTCGCGTGGACCCCGGACGAGAGCGGCGCGACGGTGGACGGCTACGAAGTTTGGAGCGCGGATGCCGGGACTCGCCTTTCGCCGACAACGCCGTCCTTCAACGGCGGCGCGGCCACGAAACGCGACACCGTGCCAGCGAGCGGCGGGTGTCTTCCGTCCGGTTCGGGCTTCAACTGGACGGACAGCGACTTCACGATTCCGAACCTCGACCCCGCGAACCCGCTGCGCCGGACGTACTGGATTCTTTCGCGTTCAGGCGGCTCGGTGTCGATCCCGTTCCAAGCAACGGGCACTCCAATCGAGATTTTGACGAACGGGGCCGGCGACGTGACGGGGGAACCCAAGTGGACTCAGAAGAACCTACTGTTCAATGCGGCGTTCGCAGACGGAGCGATCGCCGCGAATGCCAACCTCAAGGACTTGACCGTCATCATCGCGGCAACCAATGCGACGCCTATCGCGATCACGACGGCGGGCGGCCACGGATACGCGACCAACGACATCATCTATATCTCCGGGGTGACGGGCAACCTTGCAGCGAATGGGCTCTGGACGATTACGGTGACGGGCGCAACGACTTTCACGCTCAACACGTCGGCCGGTTCCGGCGCGTATGCGGGCCTCGGAATCGTGGATTGGGTTGGCGGGCAGCCGACTCCGGGCACTCTTCCGGTTTCCGCCGGGCGTCCGCGGTGGACCCCGTGGCGTCGAAACAACACCGGAACAATTTTCCCTCAGTTTAGGGCGAACGGCGGGAAGCCGACGGGTGAGATTCTTTGCCTCGGCGGGCTCGCGACAGGTCAGAGCGTCATCGCGCAGGGGCTTGCCGGGCTTCTCGTCGCGCCGCTACAGAAAATGACCATTTCGATCTACGCGCGGCTTACCGGGGCCGGCGGGGCGTCGATCGCTTCCGCCTACGTCTCGCCGACCGTCACGATGGGAGGCTCGGCCTTCACCTGTCAATTCAGCGGCTCCCTGCTTTCGTCGACGTGGCGGCGGCTCGTGTTCACGTTCGGCCTTCCGGCGATTTCTGGCCCGCTTACGAGCGCGACTGTTGAGTTCTTAGTGGACAATCAGATTTCCGGGACGTGCGACTTCGCGCTCACGCGACCGATGCTCAACGCCGGCGACGCGGCCGCGCCGTGGGTTGACGACTTGGATATGTCCGACAATCTCCTGGCCAATTCGGGCGTCTCAGACCCCCTTGTTGCCGCTTGGGCGCGTGCGAACGGTTCTTCGATCGTGCGCGACTCGACCGCCCCTTACGTCTGATGAAAAGAACCGTGCTGGCCGTGATCGAACAGGAGCGCGTCGTGCTGTCGGATGGCACGGTGAAATTCGTGACGAACGTCGCGCCGGATGGCGGACGCTCGGTCTATCAGCACGTCCATGTCGGAACGCCCGGAGAGGCCGAAATGGTTGATGCCGTCGTGACCGACATGGCCGCGAAGCTCGTCGCTCACGATGCACGTGCCGTGGAGTTCGCGACGCTCGCAGACGCGAAGGGCGACGCAGGAGTGATCTCCTACAACGTCCTCGACTCCCACATTCGCATCCTTGGGCCGGCCAAGTGGGAACTCCTGACCGAATGGGATGAGACAGCGCCGGACGGCAGCGTTACGCGACGCGAGCACGCGATCGAAGCCGACGACCCGGCTAAGCTCCCGTCGGCCGCGGAGGTGGCGAGCATCGTTGCCGCGCAGGCGACGGCTCGAGCGGATGCGCTCGTCCTCGCGCAGGCGGCTGCAGATTTCGCGGAGCCGGATGTCAAACCCTGAATACGCCGACCTCGCGCAGCTTGCGGCGGGTGCGGATCCGGATCTCGTCGATTTCGTCGGGCGCTACATTCGGCGGGCCAACTGGTTCGCCGCGGATCCGCTCGGCGGCCGCGACTTCGGCAACGTGGTCTGTCTCTCGCTCTACCGCAAGCCGCCGTTCCAGGTGGAAATGGTCATCATTCCGCGGCCGACGCTCGTCGTCGAGCATTGCCACCCGCACATCGATGCCTTCGAGTTTCACCTGATCGGCGACATGAACCTCGTGTTGAACGGCCGCCGCGTCTTCGCTCCGGAGCACGTCGAGGCGTGGAAGCGCGGCGAGCTGTCCGCCCGACCCGTGCATATCGGCCCGCGGGACTGGCACCACGGAGAGATTACCGAAGGGACGGTAGCGTTTCTCTCGATCCAGAAGTGGGCCGACATGGACCCGACCTCCGTCGGGCTCGACTGGGAGGGGCCGCCGGCTTCGCCCGAACAGGAAAGGGCGTGGGGTGCGGGCGCGCGCGTGTAAGACGGCCGACTGTCAACGCAGCGGGCTCGTCCCGAGGCCGGAGGGCGGAGCCTTCTGCATCGAGTGTTCCCAGGCGGCGAAGCTCTGCGAGCAATGTCCTCGGCCGGGCGTCGCCGCGACAAACGAGGCGTGGCTGTGCGAGAAGCACTACGCGATGGGATCTCCGGGCGCGCGGCTGTTCTCGGTGCTCGGGTGGGGATACTCCGAACCGCTCGGCGGTGCAGCGACCCCGTGGTGCGGGCCGCGCTCCGGGCTCATCGGGCGGGAGTCGGCGGCTTATAATTGTCGCGGTGATAGCTGAACATCCGCAAGTATGACGAGCGCGATCGCGAGGCCCTCGAACAGGTAGCCGCGCGCGCTGGCGTCCGCTTCACTGATCCGTCCTATCGCCTTCACAAGACCGCCTTCGTCGTCGAAGAGAAGGGCCACGTGATCGCCTGCATCCTCGCCCGGAAGACGGCGGAAGTGGTGCTGATGCTCGACCCCTCCGCGGGGACGGATCTTCGCCGGCTGCACGTGCTGAAGAGCGTCTGGCCGACGTTCGCGCGGGCCGTCTACGAAGAGGGCTGCGACAGCCTGATCGTGCCTCTGGAGCCGAACCTCGAAACGATGAACAAGGGCCTCGTGCTCTCCCGCTACGGGTTCAAGAGCGATCCGCGGATGCATCTGACGTTCGATCTCGTCCACCGATTCCAGAAGGAGCTTTGATGTGGTTGAACCTCAGAACGCAGGCCCTCGCGGTCGCGTGTAGCTTCGACATCGGCTCGAAGACGCGCGATCAGAGCACGTCGGGAAACCTGAATTACGACTACGGGACGGACATGGGTCCGACCGCCAACGCGTTTGCGAGCGAGATGTACGGCAACCGGGCGATGGCCGGGCCGTACACGCGACCGGACGCTGAGGCGGACCCGACGTTGCATCCGCCGCGTGGAACGCCGCCGCCGGCCGACGATCAGGACGGCTCGGACGGCGATCATACGCGCCGCAACAACGGGCCGATCGTCCGCGGCGCGAACGAAGGTCCTTCTTTCGGGAGTTCCTCCGGCGGTGGTAGCGGTGGTGGCGATCGAGGAGGTTCCGGCGGCACCGGCGGCAGATATGCTCTCGACCGATCCTATGCGCCAGCAGACGCCTACAACGGCGGCCCCGGCGCTGGCGCGTACGACATGAGCGACGGCGGCATGGTCAACGGGATGGATCTCTCGGGCATCAGTCAGGAGGCGCGCGACAAGATGCGTGAGCTCGGCGTCGATCCGGCCGGATACAAGAACTACCCGGTCGGGCCGAACGGTCGCATTTACAAGGGCGCGGAGCACTTGAGCGTCGGAACCGATCCGTTCCCCAACGAATCCGGCCCTGACGATCCGAACAACACCGCGACGAACGAATGGCTCAAGGGCATCGAAAACGACAAGTCGATGACCTACAACCCGCAGGCCGCGATGGGGATGAAAAGCGGCTACGGGATCACCGGAAAACCGTACGACGCCTCACAGTTCGGGCAATTCATGGACACCGACGCGGCGCTCGCGGCACAAGCGGAACGGGGGCGCGCAGCACTCGCGGCGAAGGCCGCGCAGACTTCGACGGTGGCCACGCCGCCGCGGGCTCCAGTGATCCCGCCGACCGGCAACGTGAGCCAGCCGCCGGGCCAGTCGCCGGGCAAGTCGCCGAGCTCGACGACGACGGCACCACCGGCCGTACCGCCGCGGGCTCCAGTGATCCCGCCGACCGGCAACGTGCCGCCGCCGATCGCGCTGCCTCCGCGCGACACGACCCCTCCGGGCGGCCAGCCGGGCGACCCGATCCCGGAAGCGAGCCCGTTCTTCTCCGGCGCGTTCCAGGGGCCCACGCTCGGCTACGACGCGCAGGGCCGCGCGATTTCCGAGGGCGGGCAGATGTGGGGACAGGGTGGCGCGTCCGGCAACCGGCAGCTCGCGGGCGGCAACGCGTACGACACCTACATGAACATGAAGACGAATCCCGGCCTCTCCGATCCGACGAAGAGCGCGATCATCCAGGACTCGGTGAACTCGGCGCGTGCAGGGTTCCAAGGCGCGGGGGAGCAGATCAAGCGGCACGCGGCGGCGACGGGCGGCACAGGCGGGACGGACGCCGCGCTCGCCAATGTCGGCGCGCACGAAGCCGCGGCGGGCTCCAACGCGGTGCGCAGCAGCCGGATGGGCTTCGAGGACTTCGCGCGGCAGGACCGCAACGCGGGCGCGGCAGGCCTCTCGAACCTCTACGGCGGGGAGACCTCCTTCATGAACAGCCTGCTCGGCGGGCGCGCGGACCTCGCCGCCAAGCCTCGGTCGATCGGGAACACGGCGAAGACCGCAGTCGAAGTGCCGATTTTTACGGGGTGACCCGATGTACGACGACGGCTCTCAGGGCTACGGCGGCGGCTACGGCGGCGCAATGGATTATCAGCAGGATCCCGAGCAGGATCCGACGAAGAGGTTTCAGCTACAGCCCTACGGATCGAAGATTCGCGCGCAGGACAAGTTCGCCGCGGATTCGAGCGATCAGACCAACGTCGGGCTCGTGACGCAGAACCTCGCGGCGAGCGCAGCGGGGGACGCCGCGGCGCGACAGGCGGAGCAGGGCAAGAAGAGCAAGGACCTCCTGTCCATGTTCGCCTCGATCTTTGGAGGTGGCTAGATGGACTACGGCAGCGCGCTCGACTACCAGCAGAACGAAGAGCAGGATCCGACGAAGAAGTTTCAGATCATGCCGTATCAGCGCACCGCGGGCGGCGAGATCCCCCAAGGGGACGTGACGGGCTCTTCGGAGCTTGGGGCGGCGGCCTCGCAGTCGGTCAACGCGGATGTGTCGGCGCAGCGGCAGGAGACGGGCTCGATCATTTCCTCCGTGATCAATGGCCTCTTCGGCGGGAAGAAGGGCGGCGGGCCTCCCCAGGGCGGCGGCCCACCTTCGGCGGCGAATTCCGGGTATCCGACGGGCAATTTCTCCGGCGGCTGGAAGTACACGTAGGAGGCGGATGAGCAGTCTTTTCGACCCGCAGCAGTCGCAATACCCGTGGCTCGGCCGGCAGCTTGCGCAGCCGTCGCCGCTGGACCTTCAGCCGCAGCCTCAGCGTGACGAGCACTTCGACTCCAACGCGAGCGCGGCGGGATCCCGTCCGAGCGTGACTGCTCCAACGCGGCCCGCGCGCGCGGAGGATGCGACATCGAGCGACGATCCGATGCCGCAGGCTCCGAAGAGCAACGCAACGGCGGAGTTCTGGAGGAGCCTGCTCCAGACGCTCGGGGCTCGTCACCCCATCGCGGCGGTTCTCGGCTCGATCGGCACGGCCCGGCAGCAGGCCAAGCAAGGCCAGTACACCGCGGACCGGCAGGCGTGGCAGGACCGGCAGAAGACGCGCACCGACCAGTCGATGATCGACTACCGCAAGGCGGAAGAGCAGCGGCAGATTCAGCTCGCGAACAAGAAGCCGGACCCGATGTGGAAGATGCAGGGCTATACCGTTGCGGGCAGCAAGCCCGCGCCGGGCGCACAGGGGCCGGTGAGCCCGGACTACTCGGGGTCGCTCGCCTTCAACGAGCACGGCGACGAGCCGCCGAAGTTCCCCGAGGGGGCGGTGCTCACCGGACCGAAGCGGGAAGACCTGAACCGCTCACCCTACGAGGACGCCGCAGCGGCGGGAATGACGCCCGAGAAGTGGCTCGACACTCAGGCCGCAGCCACCGAGCGGCATCGCCGGCCGGAGCGCGACGTGACTCCCAACTGGACGCCGCGCGAGGTCGAAGATCCGAACCCGAAGGATCCGGACCATCCGGGGCATCACACGGAGTGGTTCAACGCGCACGGCGACGCGCCGCCGAGCGGCAAGGGCGGGAAGTTCATCCCGCCGAAGGCCGCCGGGAAGGCTTCCAAGCAGGGGTTCCGGGACTTCGTGATGGGCGGGGCCACTCCGGGCGGCACTCCGCCGCCGCCTGCCGCGACGCCTGCTCCCGCGTCGGCCGCGAAACCCCAGGCCGCCGCGGCCCAGTCCTACGTCACGAAGGACGGCAAGCTGAAGTGGGACGGGAGCGGATGGGTCCCGAACAGGTAGCGCCTCCACCCCCGCCTGGCTACACCGCCGCGGATGTCGTCGCGGTGCCGAAGGCGTCCGCGGCCGGCGGTCCTCCGCCACCCCCGCCCGGCTACTCTGCGGCCGATGTCGTCGCGCTGCCGACTGGAGCTCCTCCGGTGGCCGGCATGGGCGATCTCCGGCGCGCGGAGGCCGCGTTCAACCCCGCCCCCATCCCGGCGCAGTTCCCGCAGGACTCGGCCGGCGGCCCGGCGCAGGGGCCCCCGCAGCCACCACGGCCCGCCACGGCCTTCCAGGCGCGAACCCGACTCCAAGGCGAGGCGGAGGCTCGGAAGGCTGAGGAAAGCCGTCGGCTCGCCGCGCACGGCATCTTCCAGCCGCCCCAGTTCGCCCCGGATCTCGGCCCGGAGCGGTACGGCGCGCTCGATCAGGTCCGAGAGGTCACGGCGGGAGCCGCCGCGCCGCTCGGCGCGCTCGCGCGGGCCGCCCGCGGCGTCCGCGAGCCCGTGATCTCGCAGATGGGCCAGAGCGGCGGCGACGTGCTCGGCATCGGGAAGCGGTTCCAGAACCCGCCGGGGACGCCCGTACAGCCGCCGAACCTGCTCCAACGGACAGGGGAGGCGGTCGCGGATGTCGGCGGCGGACTGACCTCGCCGGAGAACCTCGCCCTGATCGGCGGCATGGGGAAGCTCCCGGCCACTGCCGCGACCGCCGCGGATGCCGTGTTCAAGACACAGATGGCTTCTGGGGCCGCGTCGAAGGCGGCCGAAGGGATCGAGAAGGCGAAGGCGGGAGATCTCGGGGGGGCCTACCAATCGTGGATCGAGGGCGCGATGAGCGGCGGGATGGCCGTCGGCCACGAAGCGGTCGGAGAGGCCGGTCGGAAGGGTGTGGACTGGGCCAAGGGGCGAGAGGCTCCTGCGCCGCCGCGAGAGCCACAGGCGACCCCTCCGGAGCACGCTGAACCCCCTCCGCCGCCGCCGCCGCTGACGATCCAGCCTGGCGATCTCCGGCAGGAGCCGGCTCCACCTCCGCCGCCGCCGGCCCCGCTGCGTCCGGATCAGCTTCGCCGGGAGCAGCCGCCTCAGCCGGGCGACTGGGCGGCGCTGGAGAAGCCCGCGCCGCCCGCGAAGCCCGCTACGCTCGACGACTTGCAGGTGCCCGATCGCCGGGTGCCGGTGCCGCCGGACGTGGCCGGGCTCGAGATCCCCGGCTCTCCGACGCCGAAGCGGCGGCAGGCGGATCGCGAACCTCCTCCCCCTCCGCCGGGATACGCCCTGGAGGACGTCGTTGCGGTGGCCCCGGAGCGGGCAAGCGAGCCGAGGGTGATGCCCCCGGACACACTTACTCCCCAAACCGAGGCCACGGCATCGACGCCCGCGAATCGGGAGAGTCGGGTGGCGCAATCGCCGGCAGAGGTGGCGGTGCCAGAGGCGGATGGAGTCAACGCGCGAAACGAGCATGCTCCACTCAATGAAGCAAACCCCACGTCGGCCGGCGTTGCGAGCCGCGCCGCGCCCGACTTCGTGCTCGGTCGCGAGGCGATTCTCGACGACGGGACGCGGCACGAGATCCTCGAGAAGACGCAGGACGAGAACGGGACGACGCTGCGCGTGCGCAACCCCGCAACGGGCGAGGTCAAGCGCGTTCCGGCGGAGACGGCGGATGTCGTGCTGCCGCGCGGCAACGGGAAGAAGGCGAAGCCGACGGGCGACTTCTCCGCCGCCATGGAGCACGAGAGCGGCCTTCCCCCCATTTCCGAGCGCGCAGGAGAGATCGCGCACGAGAAGCGGCTCGAAGCGGACGCACTCGAGCACAGCGGGCTCCAGCGGCCGACGATGGAAGACCTCCGTAAGGCGCGCGAAGGCGTCAAGGAGCCGATCACGGAGTTCTCTCCGGAAGCCTCTGAAGCGCAGCGTCGGGCCGAGCAGATCGGCCAGCCGCGGCCGAAGCCGTCCGGGCCGTCGATCGAGGGCACGCAGCAGGGGCTCGGACTCTCGGAGGACTACGGCCGGAAGGGGGATCAGCGCGACCTCCTCGAGGCCCGTCCGACCGAGGACTTGTCGCCCGCCCGCGAACGACTGGCGGACATCAACCGCAGACTATCGACTTGGGTTGAGCAGCGCGCAAAAGCGATCGAGCGCATTCGGGAAGCGGGGGACTCGGACATCCCGCGCGCGACACTCGGGAAGATTGACGACGAGATTAAGGACCTCCAGCAGCAGAAGAAGCAGGTGGAGGGGTTGCTGAAGCGGCGGGCTGGCGAGTCGAATGAAGCCCGTCCGACCGAGCGGCTCGGGTTGGGCCGCGCCTCCGGCGACTTCGGCAAGGCGATGCGCGACCCGACCGGCGAGATCGACAAGAGTGGCCGGCCGAAAGGTTCCGGCGGCGGGCGCAACCTCGCGCGGCTCTCCCCCGACGCGGGCAAGAAGCAGGGCCCGGTCGAGGCGTTTCTCTCCGCCGACGTGAAGGGCGTCGCACGGGACGCCGTGCGCTCCGCCGCGCAGATGAAGGACGACGTGCACGCCTTCCTCTCCCCGGCGACACGAGGCGAGGCGGCGAAGATCGGCGGCGGGACGCTCCGACAGAAGAACGCGGAGCTCGCGCTGAAGACGACGCGGGCGACCCGCGCTCTCGACGACGCGCGCGTCGCGGCCGACCGCCGGATCGGCGACATCGGGAAGAAGGCCGCCCTGCTCGAATTCACGAAGCCCTTCGAGGCCGGCGAGAAGTTCGTCGGCGATCCCCGCCTCCAGAAGACGGCCGACGCGCTGCGAGAGGCGATGGACGAGCGTGTCGCAGCGGTGCGGGCGCTCGGGACCGGCAAACTGGAGAAGCTCATAGAGAACTACTTCCCGCACCTGTGGAAGGACGTAAAGTCGGCCGAGGAGTTCTACCAGGGCCGGACGCTGGAGGGCGGGAAGTCGTTCCTGAAGAAGCGGACGATCCCGACCATCGAAGAGGGCCTCGCCGCGGGCCTTGAGCCGGTGGACTGGAACCCGATCGACCTGACTCTTCGCAAGCTGCACGAGATGGACAAGTACGTCATGGCGCACGAGTGGCTCAAGGAGAGCCAGCAGCAGGGGACGGTGGACTACTTCCCCGTGGACCGCCCGATGCCGGCCAACTGGACGAAGATCGACGACAAGATCGGCACGGTCTACGGTTCGTCGCGGATCCCGGTCGAGGAGACGGTAGATGCGAGGCTCTACGGGAAGCTGCGCGACCTCGCTCGCGAGCTCGGCGTGAAGACCCGCCGGGAGACTGGCGTCGACGGCCCGGCCGGCGCGTTCTTCCCCGGCAAGGATGCGGTGCTCACGAAGTTCGGCTCGACGATTGGCGTCTTGACGCACGAGCTCGGGCACGCGATGGATGGCAAGTTCAACCTGTGGGACCGCGTGACCGGCCTACGTGACGTTGAGGGGCTACCGAAGAGCGTGGGGCTCGACGAGCGCAAGAAGATCAACTCGGAGCTCCGCGCCCTGGCTGCGCTGCGCCACGAGGGTACGCCTCGCGCCCAACTCGACCCAGAATACGGGCGCTACATCAACACGCGGACCGAGAAGATCGCGAACCTGATCGACGCCTTCGTGAACCACCACGACAAGCTCGGCGAGGTCGCTCCGACCGTCATGGCGCGGCTCGAGGATGTGCTACACCGGGAGCCGAAGATCGCGCCTCTGCTCGAAATGCGACCGACGCTCACGATCGGCACGCGGGCGGGATCCGTCGATGCGGAGGGGCTCCTGATAAAGGGCTACTACGCCGCGCCGAAGGAACTCGCGCAGATCGTCAACAACCACCTTTCGCCGGGACTCCAGGGCAAGGCGCTCTATCGCGGCTGGCGGGCGATGGGGAATAGCCTGAATCAGGCGCAACTGGGGCTCTCCGCCTTCCACGCGGGCATGACCTCAATCGACGCCGCAGTGTCGAAGACGGCGCTCGGGATCCGGCAGATCGCGCGCGGGGATCTCGCCCGCGGACTCGGCTCGGTCGCGACGACTCCGTTCGCCCCTGTCGCCAACGTGCTCCGGGGCGGCCGCGCGATCCGGGAGGCGATGGGCGACGGCCCGCTGACCCCGGACGTGGAGCTCGTGCTGAAGGCCGGCGGTCGCTTCGGGCAGGATGCGATGTACACGAACGACGCCGTAAAGTCGATGTTCCGCGAGTGGCGGCAGGGCAACGTGATCGGGGCGGGGCTCCGCGCGCCGTTCGCGCTCGTCGAGGCGGCCTCGAAGCCGCTGATGGAATGGCTCGTTCCGCGACAGAAGCTCGGCTCCTTCCTCGACCTCGCCCGGTGGGAAGTCGAGCAACTCGGCCCGGACGCGACGCCCGAAGAGACTCGGCACGTGCTCGGCCGCGCGTGGGGTTCGATCGACAACCGCATGGGCCAACTCGTCTACGACAACCTCTACTGGAACCGCGCGGCGAAGGATCTCGGGATGGCGTCGATCCGGTCGCTCGGCTGGAACATCGGCACCGCGCGCGAGCTCGGCGGGGCCGTCTTCGATCTCGCGACCATCGGCAAACGGCTGAAGGACGCGAAGGCCGGCAAGCTCACCGACCCCGTGCTCACGAACCGGATGGCCTACGCGATGGCGCTGCCGATCGTCGTCGGGACGATGGGCGGCATCGCGCACTACCTCTCGACCGGTAAGGCCCCGGAGGAGCAGAGGGACTACTTCTTTCCGAAGACGGGCCGAAAGAACGAGGACGGCTCCGACGAGCGGCGCTCCTTCCCCTCCTACGTGAAGGACGTGGCCGCGTTCAAGGAGCAGGGCGTCGTCAAGACCGTCGGCAACAAGCTCCACCCGCTCATTGGCACACTCGCGGACATCTGGCAGAACAAGGATTTCTTTAACACGGAGATCCGGCACGAGGACGACCCGGCAATCGAACAGTTGAAGCAGCTTGCCGAATTCGTCGCGAAGCAGTTCCTCCCGATCTCCGTCCGCAACTTCAAGGACGCGCGGGATAACGCCGACTCGACCTTTGAGTCCGCGCTCGCTTTCGGCGGGGTGGCTCGGGCTCCGAAGTACATTTCTCAGACCGCGGCGCAGAAGGAAATGAGCCGGTTCAACGCCGAGCGATCCCCGGACGCCCCCAGGACGCGCGAAGACTTCGAGCGTCGGCAGACCGTCCGCAACACGGAGAAGGCGATGCGGCTCGGCCGGCCAGAGCAGGCTCGGAGCCTCTTCCGGGAGGGGATGGCGGCCGGCACCGTCGGCGAACGCGACGCCTCGCAGATCGGCACGGATCTCCAGGGCTCCTCGCTCCAGACGCGATTCCGACACCTGCCAATCGAAGAGAAGATCAAGGTCTTCGATCTTTCGAAGGGCAAGGAGCGCGACGAACTCGGCCCGGCCCTGAAGTACTCCCTGGAGCACGCCTACGAGAAGGGCGATTTCGACAAGATGCCGACGCTGCGGCAGGAGCGGCTAAAGAAGCAACTTCGCGCGATCGTCCCGGTGCTCTATCCTGAAGGGGCCGGAGATCAGGGGGAGGAGGCGGGTATATAACGGATGCCATCACGCGACCTGTCTCTCACCTGCTCCATCCTCCGCTACCACATCCCGAAATTAATCGCCGAATTCGATGCGATCGACTCCGCGCGTCACGCGAAAGTCGTGTACACGCTGCGGGATCTCCGCGAACAGCAGGCGCTCTACGCCGTCGGCCGAACCCTCGCGCCGATCGGGCCGGGCAACTTCGTCACGACGCTCGACGGGGTGAACCATAAGAGCCGGCATCAGGCGCAGGAGCGGCATGGCGAAGTCGCGGCGCACGCGGTCGATCTCGGCGTCTTCACTCGAGCCGGGTACGACGGGACGCACGTCGAGTTCTACGAGCCGCTGATCGCAATCGCCGAGACGCACGGGCTACGCAGCGGCCTGGACTGGGACTGTGACGGGAAGAAGGATGCGGGGTGGACCGACGGGCCCCACCTCGAGTGCCGAGTAGAACCCGGCGTGCCACATACCGTGACCGCCTAAACAGAAAGAGGCTCCGATGAACTACCTGAATCTCTTGTTTCAGATTCTGTCGAATACGCCGGTTGCGGGCCTCGCCAACGAGATCCAGCACGCGATCGTCGACGGACGGATCTCCGTCATCGAAGGGCTCGACACGCTCGAAGAGGCCGTCAAGCTCGCGGAGAACTACTTCCCGAATCAGCTTCCCGAGATCGAGCTCGTCGGCGGTCTGGCCCAGGCGGCCGAGAAATACGTCGTGGCGTCGGCGGCTCGGGACGAGGCCGCGGCGGCGGCGAAGGCCGAGGCGGATCTGGCGGCGGGCCCCCACGTGGACACGTTCCCTCCGGGCACTCCGGGGAAGGTGCCGACGGGCATGGCTCCGGCCCCATGGGCGGAACCCTCGGGAACTCTCGTGCGTCAGGCGGGCGAGTCTCAGGCTCAGTACGACGAGCGGAGCGCGGCGACGCGACGCAACTTCGTCGGCGGCCCGGCCGCTCCGGGCCCCGGTCCGGCGTCTCCGGGTGCGAGATCTCAGGCGCATCTGCCGCTTCAGGCGACGCGGCGGCCGGGCGAGTCTCAGGCGGACTTCGACGCGAGGGGCGCGGCGTCTCCGGGTGCGAGATCTCAGGCGCATCCGGTGGATCCGGCGAATCCGGCGACGCGGCGGCCGGGCGAGTCTCAGCCGGATCTCGACGGCAGGCCGGCGTCTCAGGGTGCGAGCTCTCAGGCGGACTTCGACGGCGACTCTGCCTGCTGGCCGCAGGACGCGCGCCCCGGCGAGACGCGCGAGCAGTTCAACGTCCGGACCCGTTCGGCTGCCCGCCCGCCGTTCCAGTCGTAGGGGGATAGCTGCCTGGACTCGCGCTTCTACTCCAGCAGGGGGTCGGCCGCATCGGAGCGGCCGGCCTCTTCCTGCTCGGAGTCGGGAAGCTCGTCGAACACAACATCGCGGACGGGCTGGCGTACATCGGCGCGGCGCTCGTGGCGTGGGGGCTCGATCGGAGCATTCACGCGAGCAGCAAGATCCTCGTAGCGTCCGAGGCGGAGAAGCGGATCGCGAACCCCGACCTGACGAATCTGGCAATCCGGGAGCCGTCGAGCGTGGTACCCGCCATCCAGCGCGAGATCGAGAAGCAGACGGGGGAGCGATGAGGCGGATCAAACGCGGGCTCGTGTGGCTCTTCCTGCTCCTCGTCGCCATGACGGGCTGCATCGCGGACAAGGATTTCCTCGCGAGTCAGGCGGCCGCGTACACGTACCACGAGGGCCGCTACGAGGCGGGCTGCGTCGAGGTCAAGGGCCCCCAGGAGTGCGCGGCGTTCCAAGCGGATCTCCACGCCGCGGAGCGCGAGTTGAAGACGGCCGGGAAGGTGCACCATATCGGGAAGCTCCCGCGCGAAGAGAAGGCCGCAATCCGGCGCGCCCTGAAGAAAGCGAGGGAACACCTGTGACCATCGACGTGGGGAAGCTCGTGAGCACCGCCGGAGGCGAGGGCAACGTCTACGCCCGCATCGCCGACAAGATGCTCACCATCGTCTCCAGCCCGGAAGGGATCGCGATGCTCTCGCGTCTATTCGTAGATCACGGCGTGCTGGAACAACGGCTCGATTCCATTCTGGAGGAGCTTCCGCACGCCACTAACCCGAAAACATGAGCCCGGAAAACACACAAGAGTTCCTCCACCATAAAAGGAGTGGGATGCCAGAAGAGCCGACAAAGCGCGGCACCGACCTGGGGATGCTGACGCTGACGAAGCTCGCGCTGATCGTCACCGCCACGCTCGGAGCGTCGTCCGTTATCAACAACGCAATGCTCGACAAGAAGATGTTGGACTTCGAGCTCCGCGTGATGAGCCGCTTCGCGACGCGGGAATCCGTCGTCGATCCGATCACCTACAAGGCCGACAACCGGGAGCAGGATCAACGGCTCGTCCGCCTGGAATCCGAGTTTGCTGCCATGAAGGTGCGAGTCGATGCGGCCGAGACCGTCGCGAAGAGCCGTGGACGTTAGCCGCTAGGATCGGGCTCGCGCTCTTCCTCCTCGCCGCGGCCCTGCCCGCGCGGCAGATTCGCCTCGTCGTCTACCCGACATCCTTTTCCGACAAGTCAACCCCGCTCGAGGGTGAGTTCGGCCGGAAGATCGTGCAGGAATCTGCGGATCGGCTCACGACGTTCACCTACGGCCGGGACACCTTCGAGGTCGCCATCGCGCCGACCTACCACTTCGCGACCCCGACGCCTACGAAGCAATGCGATTACCAGTCATGGAACGGGACGGTCAGGACCGCCGCGCGGGCTGCTGGAGTCGCGGACGGCGACTACACGGTCTTCGTTTATCCGGCGATCCCCTGCGCGGTTCACGTCGGATCGGCCTACGCCGATTGCAATGGCGGCAATACCGCATGGATCAACGGGCAGTTCTCCCCCGAGACGCTCACGCATGAGTTCGTTCACATGGTCTACCTGCTCTGCTCGCACGCGGCTGGGGTCTCCTGCGGCTTTGCGGACATCGCCTCAGACGGGACGGGCCGGTGTCAGCTGCGCGAACGCGGCGACCGCTATTCGACCATGGGCGGCTCGCAGGGCTGGCCCACGTTCGGGGAGCTGGAGAAGCTCGGGTCCGTCACGCGGGCGCAGCGGGTCATCGTGCAGCGGACCGCGCTCGGGATGCAAGAGTTCGAGCTGGCCCCGCTCGAGGTCGCCACTGGCAGGCTCCTGGCCGTCTCCGTAACCCGCGCCGACGGCAACCTCTACACCGTAGAGCGTCGCGATGCGATCGGGCTCGATTCGTTCGTTACCTCCAAACCTTCACCGGCCTATCCGGTCCGGCTGACCCGCGACGGCTACAACGCTTACGTCGGCGATCTGCACGCCGGGCAGCGGTTCGACGACCCCCAGGGCGGCGTCTCGATCGCCATCACCGCGGCGGGCAAGATTCAGTTGACCGTTTCGACCGCGCCGACCCCGACGCCGGGGCCGGCTCCCAGCCCGACGCCCGTGCGAACATTCGCGGGGGGATCGGCCGCGCCGACTCCCTGTTTTGCCGGAGGATTCCTATTCTGCACACCGACGCCGCTTCCCCAGACGCCTACACCGGCCCCGTCTCGAACGCCGATACCGTCCTCGCCGACGCCTACCGCGAGCGCGACGGCCGTCCCTGCCGCCACTGCGCCGCCTCCGACCGCGACCGTTCCATCTCCGACGCCGACACCTTCCGCCTCGTCAGTTCCAACGGGCACCGCCACGCCTACCTCCGCACCGAGTCCGGCCCCGAAGCCGGACGCTGGTTCGGGGTCAAGTAGCAAAGCCCCCTGGTACATCGGCGCGGGCGTCCTGCTCGCCGCGATCGTCGCCTTCTTCATGCGCCGAACGAAAGGATAGGGATGCCCTACGCGAGAAAAACGTGTGTTCGATGCGATTCCCAGTTCCGCCCCTCTAGCCGCGCGTCCGGGGAAAGCTGCTGGCCCTGCCGGAAGCGGTACGGCACAGAATCGCCGGAGCAGGTTGCTGACCGGATCGGCTACGAGCCTCAGGCGGACCCCGGTGAGAAGAAGTGGGCCGCAGGCGACAAGCTCCAATGCCCTATCTGCCTCGGCACGTTCACGCAGAAGGAACCGGAGCAGAAGAGCCACAAGGCGTGCGCCTCGCGCGTCGCCTCCGGCAAGGCGACAAACCCCGCCGAGCTTCGAAAACCCTTCAAGGATCACGCGTGGCGTCTGACCACGGCGCGCTCGCCTTTGCAGATCGCCGTCTTCGACTTAGAGACGTTCGCGCTCGATCGCGGCTGGGGCGTCCTGCTCGTCGCGAACATCCTCGTCTTCGGCGACGGCGAGCCGAAAGAGTACCGCTTCCGGCTCGATCAGTTCGAGACGTACAAACGCGACCGCTCCGACGACTCCGAGATCGCGACCGCCGTCTTCTCTGTCCTCGAAGACTGCCACGTCTGGTGGGCTCATAACGGGAAGTGGTTCGATGTCCCGTGGCTCAATTCTATTGCGATGAAGTACGGCCTCCCGCCGGTCGAGCGCAAGCTGCGCGACCCGGTGCAAATCCTCCGGTCGAAGATGCGCATCGGCTCAAACTCGCTCGAGGCCGCGGCGGATTTCCTCGGACTCGAACAGACCAAGATGCACGTCCCCGCAGAAGTCTGGCGGCAGGCCGCGTTCAACGGTTCGCCGACTCACTTCGACATCCTCGAAGAGCGGTGCGCGTCAGACACGGCGCTGCTCGCCGAGGTTGCCGCGCGCGTCGAGCCGTGGGGCGGGACGATGAACTACTCCGGCTTCTACCAGAGGTGATAGATGAAGAAAATCCCGATCTCCGCCGCGCCGCATTTCCCAGGCGACGATGAGGACGACGCACCGCCCGAATACCCGCCCGACCCCGAGGGCGACGACGATCCGGACGACGACGACGCGAAGAAGCCTCGCCGCCGGCCGAGCCCGAAAACGAAACGCTGCCGCCCCCGGCACAATCCCACGATCGTGGAGAAGAAGACCTGACCCGTTGCCTGATCTGCGGATTCGACCCGCCCGGCTTTTTCCTTCGGCCCACCTTCGCCATTTCCATGAGCATTAATACCCCCGCCATCCCTGCCAGTCAAGGGCAACTCCTTTAGATTCAGTAGCGTCCAAAATCGACAAATCGTCCAAATAGTTCTTGACTTCTCTACGTCGAGGAATTAGGCTGCATTCATGAATCCAGAACAGGAACGGAGATTCCGAACGGCGACGGGGACGGTGAGCCCCGCGACGTTCCGGGAGCTCAAGCGCACCGCAGAAAAAGAGGACCGGCCGGTCGCCCAGGTCGTCCGGTACGCGATCGAGGAATACCTCGCCTCGCGCAAGAACGGCCGCAGGAAGCGCGCCTAGCAACAGCAACAGGGAAGGGCACACCATGCGTGCACTCGAGGATCTCGACGCCTACCGCGAGCAATGCCGGACCACCAACGCCGCGCCGCGGCCGAAAGTGGCTCGGCTTCACACCAACGCTGATTCAACAGGCGCAAGGACGCGTAGTCGCCCGACGCGCCGGAAGGGGGGCTCGATGAGTAAGGAGTTTCGTGGCTGTCACTGCGGCTCGGTCGCGACCGGCTGGAACGACGCCGTTGCGAATTGCCGGTGCAACGACATCGGCGAATGGATCTCATGCGATTACTGCAGCGAGGAGATCGAGGAGACGGCAGGGGAGCCCGTCGGGCCCTTCTTCGATCAGACCTGGCACCGCGAGTGTTGGGCGGAGGCCCTGGCTCTGCCGAGCTGGCTCGGCGAGGAAACGCTCCCCTGCGACAACTGCGACATGCCGGTGCCGGGATGAGAGTCAAGCACACTCCGGGTCCGTGGTCCTCAAGGGCGCGAATCGTAAGCGGGCCGAACAACGAAGAAAGTATCGAAATCGCCAACCTCACAACGGACGAGACGGTCTGCTACGTCCCATTTGGGAGCGTACTTCC